>CAMNJS010000007.1 GCA_946541645.1 uncultured Bacillota bacterium
TTTAAATGGAGCAAGTGACCGGAATCGAACCGGCATCTTAGCCTTGGCAAGGCCATATACTAACCGTTGTACTACACCTGCGTAATTACATTATATAATATTTTTTAGATATTGTAAAGTGAAAATTTTGTCTAATATTAATATAATCCTTACTATTTAAAGATTAATATATTTATGATAAAATAATTTTGAGGCGTGATATCATGGAAAAAATAAATGGTTTATCAGAAGATGAAGTATTAAAGCTAGAGGAAAAGGGATTGATTAACAAGCGTTTTGATGTAAAAACGAAGTCTATTGGTCAGATTATCGCAGGCAATTTTTTTACTTTGTTTAATTTTTTAAACTTTGGTTTAGCTTTAGCAGTTTTTTTTGCTAGATCATATAAAAATTTACTTTTTCTTGGTGTGGTTATTTGTAATACTTTGATTAGTACTATTCAAGAAATTAGAAGTAAAATTACTGTTGATAAGTTATCTTTATTAAATGAAAGTAAAGTTCAAGTTGTTAGAAATGGTATTATTAGGGAAATTGGAATATATGAAATAGTTTTGGGTGATATTTTAAAGCTAAAAGCTGGTAACCAAATTCCAACTGATAGTAAAATTATACATGGAGAAGTTTTAGTAAATGAGTCGTTACTTACTGGTGAAGAAGAATCAGTGGGTAAGAAAAGTGGTGATAATTTATATTCTGGAAGTTTCATTGTCAGTGGATCTTGCTATGCTGAAGCTATTCATGTGGGAAATGATAATTATGCAGCTAGGATATCGCTTGAGGCTAAGTATATTAAAAAAGTGAATTCAGAGATTATGAATTTTATTAATAAAATAATTAAGTATATTTCTATAGCAATAATTCCTATTGGAATACTTTTGTTTTTAAATCAAATGAATACGGCAATTTTATCTGAAGCTATTGTTTCAACAGTTGCAGCGTTAATAGGGATGATTCCTGAAGGATTAGTTTTACTTACTAGTACAGTTTTGGCAATAAGTGTTATTAGGCTTGCTGATTATAATGTTTTAGTTCAGGAATTATATTGTATTGAAACTTTAGCTAGAGTTGATACTTTGTGTTTAGATAAGACTGGCACTATTACTGAAGGAAAAATGGAGGTTTCAAAATTAGTGCCTTTAAATGGAACTATAATGAGCGATATAACAGATGCGCTTGGACTTATGAGTTATCATATGGAAAATGATAATCAGACGATGGAGGCTATTAGCCGGAAATATGCTAGAAAGAATGACTATGAGGTTTTAGAAATTATGCCATTTTCATCTAAAAATAAGTGGTCTGGAATTTCTTTTAAAGATGTTAGTTATGTAATTGGGGCTCCTGATATTATTTATGGTTCTAAGATTAAAGAACTTGAGGATTATGCTGATAATAGGGTTTTATTGCTTGCCAAAAGTAGTCATAAATTAAATAAGAATTTACCTAAGGATTTGAGTCCAATGTCACTTATTATAATAAGTGATAAAGTTAGAAAGGATGCTAAAATAATACTTGATTATTTTAAAGAGGAAGGCGTTTCAATTAAATTAATTTCTGGTGATAATCCTAAGGTTGTATCTTATATTGCCTCAAAAGTGGGACTTCAAAATATTAAATATGTTGATCTTAGTAAATCTAAAACAGCAATTTATGATTTAGTGGATGAATACAATATTTTTGGTAGAGTTAAACCTAACCAGAAAAAGGAAATAATACTTGCTTTAAAAGCTAAGGGACATACGGTAGCAATGACGGGTGATGGGGTTAATGATGTCTTAGCTTTGAAAGAAGCTGATTGTAGTATTGCAATGAATAGTGGTAGTGATGCAGCGAGAAATGTTTCACAATTGGTTTTACTTGATTCTAATTTTTCTTCTATGCCTAAAGTTGTTTCAGAGGGAAGACGCAGTATTAATAATATTCAAAGATCTTCTTCACTATTTTTATGTAAAACAACTTATGCGACTATTCTTGCTATAATATTTATGTTTTTGGGTAGACCTTATCCATTTATTCCCATACAGCTTACTTTGACAAGTGTTGTGACTATTGGTATTCCTTCTTTTGTTCTAGCACTTGAACCTAATAATGAGAGGATTAATGGAAAAATAATAGTAAACGTTTTAAAAAAATCTTTACCTACGGCTTTAACTATTACATTTAATATTTTAATTATTATGTTATTTCCATTTTTTATTAAGATTTCTCAGGATGAAATATCAACTTTATGTGTAATTATGACAGGACTTACTGGTTTTATGCTGCTTTATAGGATAAGCGTTCCTTTTAATAAAGTAAGAGGTATATTGTTCGTGTTTTTGATTACTTTATTTTTTATAGGTGTTACCTTTATGCGGGGAATTTTTTCATTAGTTATTTTAACTCCTAAGTTATTATTTATTATAGGGCTGTTATTTTTATTAGCTGTTTTTGTTTTTAATTGTTTTACTAAATTATTTTACACTATTGCTAAAAAAATAAGATGGTAATGTATTTTACCATTTTTTTTGGCCTAATTATTGACACTTTGTGTAAAGTAGATGTATAATTTATTTAACATACGAAGCGCGGGGGATGATACAATGAATCAAGGAAATGGAGAAGCATTTAATAGAATAAAAACACTTTTTCCAGAACATCTTAGTTGGATAAAATTACAACTTAAAAGTGGCAGATTTATGAAGATGCAGGGTAGAGATATTCTAGTAAAAGCTCCAGCTCCTTCAACTGGCATTAATATTATAAATTTTCCAAACAGGGGTGAAGTTGGTTTTATAAGTGCTTTGATTAAAGTTTATAATTGTGCCTTAGATTATTTAGAGGGTTCTTTGAACGCCGCATGTTTAGAAAATAAATTTATTAGATTTGTAAATAATGTTTGGGTTTTAAATGGAAAGCCAATTGTATGGCCAAAGTTTGATTTTAAAACGGCTGAGTATGCGAAGGGCTTAGAAAGCATTTTAAACGAGTATTATTTATTAAAAAGTGATTTTCTTAAAGATCGTAAGAAGCCTGCGGAAATTTCTGTTAAGAAAAGTAGTGTTATGCTTAATCCTGCTGATAAAGTTAATGTTTCTAATGCTGATTTTAATAAGCAAGATATGGGTAAAGCTATTAATGAAGAAATGACGTCTAATGTCATGGAGGAAAGTCAGTTATTAATTCAAAAAATTTCTGATGGTGATATTATAGATTCTAGAGATATTGAGTCACTTAATAAACAAGAAGCTGATATAGTTATAATAACTTGTCAGGATGTTAATAATACTAAAGAAGAGGATGTTTTTGCTAGAAATGCTGATAAATGTCAAAATGAAGGATTTAATGTTGGGGCTTTTATATACGGAAGAGCTACTGACGAACACATGGGGGCTATTGAGCTTAAACGAATGCTTAAGATGTTTGATAAGCTTTCCAGTAATTTTGCTAGATTTGTTATTTATTCTATAAATAATGAATATGTTAAGAAGAATAAAAATAGTGATATAAAACTTTTGGATTTTATCACCATGTATAATTCAGTTGCTAATGCATTAAAACAGGCTGGTTATAATGTAATGATTTCTATGGATATAGAAAGTGGTAAAATTTTAGAGGATATAAATAGAAGATTTAATATGCAAAATGAAAATGAAGTTATTTATATGGCGGTTGTTAGAGATATTGATTTAGTTGATGATAAAGCTTCAGTTATTGTTGTTGATCCTGGTAATGATTATGATGTTGTTAATATCAAAAATAAGGAAATTTTAAGACAAATTAATGAAAATATAAGCGCGAAAAGCTTAGCCAAAGTGGCCTAAGCTTTTTAACTTGATTTTATACTTTTTTTTTGATAGGATATTATGTGCTTGAAAAGAGGAATTAACATGAGTAATGAAACTGAGTTACTGGGCAATTATGCGTCTTTTTTAGAATCTACTTTGAAAATTAATGGTTACAATTTTGCCAATGGGGAGATTATGGAAGTAACTGATGCTAAATTTGATGTGGCTTCAGATTTTTTAGGTTGTTCTTTTGATAGTGGTAGAATTAAAGCAATTAATTTTAGAGTCGTTACTGAAGATATTTTAGATAAGTATCTGAATAATTATGAAATGTATCCAGATGTTAATATTATTTATTCACAGGTGCCATTTTATAATCCTGTAAGTCTTATTAAAAAATTATCTTTAGTGCCAATTGTAACACCAGCGGTAGCTATTTTTGGAGCCTACGGGTTTAAGAAAATAAAATATAAATCTATTCAAAATTTAAAATATTTAGATATGTTTACTAATTTACTGGTTAATAATAATTTAAATTATGATCGTTTTTACAAGCAAAATAATAAAGAGTATTTTGAATTAATAGTAGCTAGAAATGATAAATTGTACAGATAAAGATTTCGATATTTTATTTAACAGGCTAAAACATTCTAAATTTAGGGCAAGTTTTCATTTAAATAAAAAAATGAAGATGTATGTAAACAGTAAAGGAATGGATTTAATTAAGAATCATGCATATAATTTAATAAACCAAAGGTTAAGGCCAAAATATATAGCAAATGATGGTAAACAAACGCCGATGAGGCAGGTTCATCCTGTTTTTATAGCTCAGCATGCTACGGCTACGTGCTGCAGGGGATGCCTTTATAAATGGTATAAAATACCTAATAATAGGGAACTTAGTGATTTAGAAGTTGATTATATTGTAAATGTTATAATGAAGTATATTGAAAATGAAATGACAAGTCAATAATAAAAAAATAATAAAATATTGCTTTACGTGATATAATTAAAGTGGTGATTATATGGATGAAATAAGGGGTAGTGTTTTTGGATTTACTATAGGTGATGCAATGGGCGTTCCTGCAAAATTTAAAGAACGTGATGAACTACTTCAAAATCCTGTGATTTCAATGACTGGCTATGGAACTTTTAATGTTCCTTCAGGAACTTTTTCTGGAAATACGGTTTTGACTTTGGAATCAATGAATTCTATTGCGGACCTTAAGGATATTAACTATAATGATATGATGACTAGGTTTTGCAAGCTTGCTGCTAATGGGGAATACGCATCTATTTTTAAGGCTATTGATATTGATGTGACAATAAAGAAATCTATGCTTAAATTTTTAAAAACAGAAAGCGATGCTGTAAAATGTGGTAGTGATGATATTAATGCAAATGGCAATGGCTCTATTATGAGAATGTTACCGATCGCATTATATTGTCATTATAATAAATTTAAAGATTATGAGGTTTTTAATATAGTTAAAAATGCATCTTCAATGACTCACGCTAATGAAATAAGCATACTTGGGTGTTATATATATGTTAATTATTTGCTTTTTATTTTAAACGGAAAAGATAAATTTGCAAGTTATAATATGATTAAGTGTTTAGATTATTCTGAATATTTTGATGAAGATACTGTAGCTTATTATAATAGGCTTTTAAAGACAAATATAAATAATCTAAGGATTGATGATTTAAAATCTACAGGATATGTGGTTTATACCCTTGAGGCGGCAATATGGGTTATTTTGAATACCAATTCATTTTCTGAAGCGATAGTTGGAGCTATTAATCTTGGTGGAGATACTAATGCGGTAGGGGCAATTACTGGTTCAATAGCTGGTATTATATATGGTTATGATAATATTCCACAAAAATGGCTTTTGGAATTAAAAAAGGCCAACTATATAGAAGAGATAATTTTAAAATTTGAAGATTATCTTTCATAATTTGAAAGGATGGTTTTATGGCTTTAAATGTAGCTGATTTAATTAAACCTGATTCTTATTTACCAACAGTTTATGATATAAATTATCCTAAACTTTATGAGAATGGTATTAGATATGCGGTGTTTGATGTTGACTGTACTATTTTGCCATTTGATGATATTAAAGTAACTAACGATAATGTAACGCTTTTTAACTCTCTTAAACTTTTAGGATTAAAAACTGGACTTTGTTCTAGTGGAACTAAAAAGAGGGTAGAGCCAGTCGCAGATATTTTAGGGGTTAAATATATTGCTAATGCGCCAAAACCTTTTGTAGGCTTTGGCGATATAAGAAATATGTTTGATAGTAGGTGCGAACCTGATAATACAGTAATGGTTGGAGATTCACTTTTTTTGGATATGGTTTTAGCTAGTAAAAATAAAATGTACAAGATATTAGTTGATATGATTAGAGATAATGTTAATTTGCAGGTTTATGCGAATGATTTTATTCAAGCTGTTATGTATGCAGTAGTAAAACCAGCTGGATTTAAATATAAAGAATATTATAGAGGAAATATAGAAAGATAAATTTTTATCTTTTTTCTTTTAACGAATTAATGTTCGTGTTATAATTGATATAGGTGGTTATATGAAAAGAATTATAATGCATATAGATGTTAATAATGCTTTTTTGTCTTGGTCAGCTGTCCTTATGCTTAAGGAAGGTTATAAGTATGATATAAGAAATAGTTATGCGGTAATTGGCGGAGATGAGGCTACTAGGCGCGGTATTGTTTTGGCTAAATCAACGCCAGCAAAGAAAAAGGGCGTTGTTACTGGGGAAACATTATATATGGCAAGGAAGAAATGCCCTGGTTTAAAAAGCTATCCACCTAATTATAATTATTATAAAAAAATGAGTGATAGTATGTTTTCACTTATTAAAAAATATACACCCGATATTGAACAAATGAGTATTGATGAATGTTTTTTGGATTATACGCCGGTAAAACATTTATATGGTGATGAAATTAAATTTGCTTATAAATTAAAAAAAGAAATTTATGACACATTAGGATTTACTGTTAATGTTGGTATTGCAAATAATAAATTATGCGCTAAAATGGCTTCGGATTTTTCAAAACCTTATAAAGTTCATACGTTGTATGAAAGCGAGGTTAAAGAAAAAATGTGGCCATTAGAGGTAGATGAATTATTTGGCATTGGTAAAAAAACGGCTTTAAAACTTCATAATTTAAATATAAATACAATTTATGATTTGGCTCATGCTGATGAGAAAAAGCTATATAGACAATTTAAAAATATGGCTACTGATATGATTAGAGCAGCCAATGGTATTGGTAGTGATTTTGTAAATCCGGTTTCTGATGACCCTAAAGGTATAGGTAATGAAACAACTTTAGATCATAATATTTCATCTAAGGAAGAGTTATATGGTTATTTACTTGCTTTAGCCGAAAATGTTACGTTAAGGCTTAGAAGACAAGAAAAATATGCTTATGTTGTGGTTGTTACTTTGAAGGATAAGTTTTTTAAGAGAAAAAGTCATCAAAAAAAATTAGTTAATGCAACTAATATTACTGAGGAGGTTTATAAAGCCGCAAAGGAAATTCTCGATGAAATGGATACAGATGATGGTATTAGGTTAATTGGAGTTAGGCTTGATAATTTAGTCTATACTTCTAATCATCAGACTTCTTTGTTTGAAGATTTGGATGTTAGGGAAGATAATAAATCTCTTGAAAAAACTGTTGATAGTATAAAAGAAAAGTATGGCTTTAAAGCGATTAAAAAAGCTTCTTTAGCTGATAAACGAGTTTCTAATAAGTATTTAAGTAAATAAAAAATTACAGTGTCAAATACTGTTTTTTTGTTTGCTTTTATATATAAAAAATGTATAATGATATAGGGATGGTATGACATGAATGAAAATATAATTTTAAAAATTAATCGGTATTATGAATATGAAAAATTACAAGAAAATAGATTTGGTGGTGTTAGAAAATGAATGATGAAATAATTATTCAAATAGCTAAAGATTTAAATATTAAAAATGATCAGGTTTCAAAAACTTTGAATTTACTTATGGAAGGTAATACTATTCCTTTTATTGCTAGATACCGTAAAGAAGTTACTGGTAATTTGAATGAGGAAGAAATAAGAAGTATAAGTGAGGTTTATGAATATCAGGAAAATTTACTTAAGAGAAAAGAAGATGTTATTAGATTAATTGATGAAAAGGGTCTTCTTACTGATGAACTTAAGCAGCAAGTTATGAATGCTTCTAAATTAGTTGAGGTTGAAGATTTATATAGACCGTTTAAAGAAAAGAAAAAAACGAAGGCGACAGAAGCGATTAAAAATGGATTAGAAGGTCTTGCTAAACAAATAATGAGTTATACGACCAAGGACATAAATTCTTTAACTGAGCCTTTTTTGAATGAAAATGTAAAAACAAAGGAAGATGCGATAACTGGAGCTAGTTATATAATTGCTGAATGGGTAAGTGATAATGCTTTTTATAGAAAATGGATTAGAAAGTTTGTTTTTAATGAAGGCGTAATTATTTGTAAGAAAAAAAGTAATGCGAATGATGAAAATAAGCTTTATGAGATGTATTATGATTTTAGTGAAAAGGTAAAATTTGCTAAAGAGTATAGAGTACTTGCAATTAATAGAGCTGAGAGAGAGAAAGTTATTTCAGTTAGTATAGATGTCGATGATGAAAAAATTATAAATTATTTAAAAGAAAGGGTTATAAAAAAAGAAGGTCCACTTAATTATATAATTGAGGAAGCTATAAGAGATAGTTATAAAAGATTAATTTTCCCATCAATTCAAAGAGAAATAAGAAGTGAGCTTACAGAGAAAGCTAATATAGATGCTGTTAATAATTTCAGTTTTAATTTAGAAAAATTGCTTATGCAACCACCGATTAAAGATAAGATGGTTTTAGGTTTTGATCCGGCTTTTAGAACTGGGTGTAAGCTTGCGGTGGTTGATCCTACTGGGAAAATGCTTGATATTAAGGTTATATATCCTCATGAGCCTAAAAATGAAAAGGAAAAGAGTAAAAAAATATTGCTTGATTTAATTGATAAATATGATATTGATGTTATTGCAATAGGCAATGGAACGGCTTCTCGTGAAAGTGAAGCATTTGTGGCAATGGTTATTAAAGAAGCTAAGAGAAAAGTTCAATATGTAATAGTTAGTGAGGCTGGAGCTTCGGTCTATTCAGCAAGTAAACTTGCTATTTTGGAATTTCCTGATTTGCATGTGGAGGAGCGTAGTGCGATTAGTATTGCAAGGCGTCTTCAAGATCCGCTTTCAGAACTTGTAAAAATTGATCCTGAAAGTATTGGAGTTGGGATGTATCAGCACGATGTTCCAGATAAAGAGCTTAAGGAGTCTTTGGATTTTGTTGTTGAAAAATCGGTAAATAGTGTTGGTGTTAATGTAAATACGGCAAGTAAATCTTTACTAAAGTATGTTTCTGGACTTACTAAAACAATGATTGATAAGATAGTTAATTTTAGAGATAGTAATGGAAAAATAAAAGATAGACTTGAAATTAAAAAGTTGTTATCTGATAAAACTTATAAGCAGGCTGCTGGCTTTCTTAGGGTAATTGGCGATAATGTATTAGATAGAACGGCTATTCATCCGGAAAGTTATGATAAAACTTTAAAGCTTTTAAGCTTGCTTAATTTGGATATAAAAGATATTGGAACGGAAGAATTTAATAAAAAATTAGATATAAATATTGAGCAGTATGCATCTACTTTAAATACAGATAAATATACACTTGAAGATATTATAAAATCTTTGAAAAAACCTAATAGGGATCCCCGTGATGATATGCCAAAGCCAATACTTAAAAGTGATATTTTAGATCTTAAGGATTTAAAGGTAGGAATGAAACTTCAAGGAACAGTTAGGAATGTTACTCCTTTTGGGGCCTTTATTGATATTGGGCTTCATAATGATGGGCTTGCCCATATTTCTAAACTTACAAATAAATTTATAAAGCATCCTATGGAAGTAGTGAATGTTGGTGATATAGTTGATTGTTATGTTGACGAAATTTTATATGATAAGGAAAAGGTTTCTCTTTCTTTAATTGAACCAAAGGTGATTTAATGAAAAAAATTTTAGCTTTGTTTTTAATGCTTATTTTGACTGGATGTGTATCTAATGAAGATTTTAGTAAGACGTGCAAGGTTAATTATAAAACTACACATATGAATGATTTTACTATAATGAATATCATTTATGATAGTGATGATGTGGTAAAGGAAGCTTTAATTACTTATAGATATGAGGCAATAGATGATGATGGTATGGCAACTTTGTCTAGGGTTAAAGAGGCTAATAGATCTTATAATTATAAATATAGTGATATGGATATTTCTATGTATGTTTCTAAGGATACTGACCATGAATTTGAAGTTAAATATAAGATTGATGTTCAAAAGGTAAATAAAGATGTTTTGAATGATTTTAAACTTAAGAAAAATTCTGTCAAACTTTTTAATAAACTGAAAGAAGATAATATAGAATGTGAGGCGAGTTAATGTTTATTATAAAAGCGATTATTTTTGGGATTGTGGAAGGTATTACTGAGTGGCTTCCAATTAGTAGTACTGGTCACTTGATTTTACTTAATGAATTTATAAAGCTTGATGTGTCTAAGGAATTTTATAGTATGTTTGAAGTTGTTATTCAGCTTGGGGCAATACTAGCGGTAGTAATTTTATTTTTTAATAAGATTTTTCCTTTTTACAGTGATAAAGGAAAATTAAAAGTAAATAAAAATATAATGTCTTTATGGGGGAAAATAATAGTGGCTTGCGTTCCAGCGGCTATAGTTGGAATATTATTTGATGAGGTGTTTGAAAAGTTATTTTATAATCCTATTTGTGTATCTATAGCTTTAATTGTTTTTGGTGTATTATTTATAGTTATAGAAAATAAAAATAGAAAAAGTAAAATAAATTCTTTGGAAGAAATTACTTATAATGCAGCGCTTCTTATTGGGCTTTTTCAGTTAATAGCAGCAGTTTTTCCTGGAACGTCTAGATCTGGGGCGACAATTATTGGCGCATTGATGTTAGGTGTTTCTAGAACTGTAGCTGCAGAATTTACTTTCTTTTTGGCAATTCCAGTTATGCTTGGGGCTAGTCTTTTGAAACTTTTTAAGTTTTCATTTAATTTTACTTCTTTAGAACTTACTATCTTGTTAGTGGCTATGGTTACTGCGTTCATTACGTCGCTGTTTGTTATTAGGTTTTTAATGGACTATATTAAGAAACATGATTTTAAGTTTTTTGGGTATTACCGAATTATTTTAGGTATTATTGTTTTAATTTATTTTTTAATGTAATTTTGTGTAAACTTTTAATTTTGGTGTTGCATGTAAAAAGAAGATATGTTATAGTTTAATTAAGATAGAGGAGGAATTTAAATGGGAAATAATCACAAAAATACGATGATTGCAATGTTACTTGGAGCATTAGTAGTTATGGCTGTAGCGTATGCGGCTTTTAGTACAGCTCTTACAATCAATGGTACAGCAACAATTAGTTCAAGCTGGAATGTACACTTTGATACTACACAGACAAGCGGTACAGGAGTTATATCTCCAACAACTGGTACAGGAGGTACAACTGCTCCATCAGGAAGTGTTTCATATACTAGTGGACAGCAGGCAAGTGTTAGTGCGACATTAAGACAGCCTGGTGATAAAGTTGTTTTTACTTTAACTATTGTTAATGATGGTAGTTTAAAAGCTAATTTAGGAACACCTACAGCTACGGCTGGAGCAACAACTACATGTACTTCTACAACAGTATGTACAAGTACAGCTGGACATATTAAATTTACTGTTGGTAGTCCTGCTAATTCTACTTTAAATGCGTCTGGTGGAACAACTACTATGTTAGTAACTGCTGAATTCATAGATGCTGATGTAACTAGTTTAACAGGCACAGAATCAGCAAATATTACAGTAAATCTTACAGCAACTCAAGCAGCTAGTTAATAAAGGGAGGAAATAAAATGAGAAATAATCATAAGAGTACGATGATTGCAATGTTACTTGGAGCATTAGTAGTTATGGCTGTAGCGTATGCGGCTTTTAGTACAGCTCTTACAATCAATGGTACGGCAACAATTAGTTCAAGCTGGAATGTTCAGTTTGATTCAACTAAGACAAGTGGTACAGGAGTTATTGAGGTAACAAAAGGATTATCTACCGGGACTGCACCTAGTGGTGGTACTATTTCTTATTCAGATGGAAATACTAAGGCAACTTTAGGAGCCACTTTATATCAACCAGGAGATACAGTTGTATATACGTTAACAGTTAAAAATACTGGTAGTTTGGCAGCAACTTTAGGAACTCCTACAATGACGGCTACTTCTGGAGGAAGTTGTTCTGGTAGTGGTACTAGTACGGTATGTACAAGTACAGCTGGTCATGTTGAGTTTACTATTAGTAATTTTTCAAAAACTAGTTTAGCTGCTACTAACGGAACCGCAACTATTAATGTAACTGCTAAGTTTAAAGACGTTTCAGTTTCAAACTTAGCTTCTGGTGAGCAATTAAAGGTTGCAGTAACTTTTTCCGCAACACAAGCTTAGTTTTATAGATTACCTTTTGGTAATCTTTTTTCTTGACAATGAAGGGATATTTATTTATAATTAGGTCGAAGTAATGGCAAAAATTAGTTATTTTAAGTATAGAAAATTTATGAAATTTTTTTGTTTTGTGGAGGAGTTTTATGAAAGAGAAAATAGAATGTATTTTTGAAGAGGTTTTTAAAAAAATAGGCTATAGTTTAAATGTAAAAGTAATTAAGTCTAAGGAAGAAAATGTTGATTTTCAGTGTGATAATTTATTTGGGCTTGCTAAAGAATATCATAAGGCTCCTTTAGTAATTGGGGAAGAAGTTGTAAAAGCTGTTAATGAAATAGATTATTTTTCTTTATATTTTAAAAGCGTTACGCTTGCAAACCCTGGTTTTATAAATATTTGTGTCAGTGATGAGTTTATAAATAAAACGTTAAAAGAGCTTATGAATAAAGATAAGTTTGGGGTAAAAAATGAACATAATACTATTGTTATTGATTATGGTGGTCCTAATGTTGCTAAACCCCTTCATGTTGGACATTTAAGAACGGCTATTATTGGGCAGGCTATTTATAATATTTTAAAGTTTAAGGGTAATAGAGTTATTGGTGATGTGCATTTAGGTGATATTGGTACACAAATGGGTCAGGTTATTTATGGCATATTAAAAGATTTTCCTAATACTGAGGCTAAAGATATTAATTTTGATTTGGATTATTTAAATAAAACTTATCCTCATATGAGCGCTTTGTGTAAGGAAGATGAAAAGGTGAAAGAACAGTGCCTTAGAATAACTAAAGAGCTTCAAGAAGGTAATCCTCAATATAAAATTCTATGGCAAAAAATATGTGATATTTCTGTTTCTGATATTAGGAGGCTTTATGATTATTTAGATGTTCATTTTGATTTATGGTATGGTGAATCTAATTCATATAAGCAGTTTTCAGAGATGATTCCTTTTATTGAAAAACAAGGTGTTATTAGAGAAGATGATGGGGCAAAAATAATTGATGTTAGGGAAGATGATGATAAAATAGAGATTCCACCGCTTATTTTACAAAAAAGTGATGGGGCGTATTTATATGCTACTTCTGATTTAGGAACTATTTGGCAAAGGGAAAAAGATTTTCATCCTGATTCAATAATATATGTTGTTGATGCTCGTCAAAGTATGCATTTTTTACAAGTTTTTAGAGCAGCTAAGAAAACTCATATTTATGATGGGAGTTTAGAACATTATGGTAATGGCACTGTAAATGGTCCTGATAATAAGCCTTTTAAAACCCGTGATGGTGGGACTTTAAAACTTGAATCTTTAATTGAAGAGGTAAAAAAAGAATTTATAAGTTTGCGTGAAGAAAATAAAAATATGAATGAAGATGATTTAAATAAAATAGTAAATGCGATTATTAAGTTTGCTGATTTACAAAATGATTTAACGAGAAATTATATATTTGATATTAAAAAATTTAGTGAAGTTAATGGTAAAACTGGTTCATATATTTTATATAGTTATTTAAGAATTAATAAATTACTTTCTAATAATGATGGAAATCTTTCTTCAAAAATTTATAATGATGCTGATAGATTATTAAGATTAAAGTTGACTGAGGTAAGTGATGTTATCGATCTAGCTGCTAAAGAAAGAAAACCTCATTATATTGCTAATTATTTATATGAGCTTGCTGTTATAGCTAATAATTTTTATGAGGCAAATAAAATGACAGGGCTTGATAATATAGTTAGAAATGATTATGATATAGTTCTTTCATTTAATAATAAAGTTTTAAAAACATTACTTTCTTTGCTTGGTATTCATATTCCTAAGGCTATGTAAAAAAGAAAAAGTTAAAAATTTTTTCTTTTTTTTGTTTTTCCCTTGAACTAAAGTTTAAAAAATGATATATTAGTATCAGAGTAGAGATAGGCTACTTAAAAATATATAAGGAGGAAGAAAGAATGGAATCTAAACACAAAAACGCGTTAATAGGAGCACTACTAGCAGTAGTATTTGTTATGGCAGTTGGTTATGCAGCATTTGCAACTACTTTAACAATTAATGGTACTGCACAAATTAGTTCAAACTGGGATGTACATTTTGATCAAACTGTAAAAACGGCTACAGCAACTAAAGGCGTTGCTACTGGTGAAGAGCCATCTGGTTCAGTAGAATTATCTTCTGATAATTTAACTGCAACTTTAACTGCAAATTTGAAGCAACCAGGCGACAAGGTTGAGTATACTTTACAACCTAAAAACTTTGGTACTATTACAGCTAAAACTACTGGATTTACTGCTTATGTAACTTCTTCTACTACTGGTACTGCTGATGCACAAACTGCGGCTAATGCTCAAAACCAAGGTGATGTAATGACTGGCGGAACTAAAAAAGTTGGTAATATAATTTACACTGTATCATTTACTCCAAAAGAATCAATTGCTGGCGGAATTGCAGATAACGAGGTTAAAGTAACTGTTCAATTTGATCCAAATGCACAATCAACTTCACAAGAGTATGCTGCAATTCATGTTACTATTCCTTATACACAAGCTTAGTAATAAAAGTATAACAGACTGCTTATAGCGGTCTTTTATTTTGTTAAAATGCTTAAAAAATCTTGATTATAGAGTAAAAAAATGTTATAGTTTTATTAGAATAGATTTTATAATAGGGGAGGTAAAAAATGGAATCTAAACATAAAAATATTTTAATTGGAGTGTTACTTGCTATTGTTTTATTTATGGCAGTTGGTTATGCAGCATTTGCTACTAATTTGACTATTAATGGTACGGCTAATATTAGTACTTCATGGGATGTTCATATTAAATCTATTGTTCCTTCTGCAACAGCTGTTGGCACTTATAGTAATGGAGAGACTACTTATACTACTGCTGGTAGTATTAAGCATGAAGTTAAAGATAATTATACTGCTGAATTTAGCGCAATATTACTTTCACCATCTGAAACTGTAACTTATACTGTTACTGTTGAAAATAGTGGTACTATTGATGCTAAGATAGGGCCTGCAGGTATTACTTTTAGCGATTCTACTATGGGTCAGTCTAATCCAACAGATGCAATTTTGTTTACATATTCTGGTATTGCCGTTGGTGATGAGTTATCTGCTAATGGAGGAACTGACACTTTTACAGTAACTGCTACTTATAATCCGGCAATTACAACGCAGCCTTCAGCCGCACAGCTTGAAAAAACTGTTACTATGACTTTAAATTATGTACAAAAGGCTTAATAACAAGCTTTTTTAATGTAAAATAGTCAAAAAAAATTTAAAACTGTTGTCATTTACGTTTTGTTATGTTATAATTTATTATAGTAGTGGATAGTAAGTGATTATTGTCTACAAAAGGGGTTATAACATGAAGAACAATTTTATAATATATGGTCTTCTTACTATATACTTCTTTCTTAACACTTTTATCTTAAATCCGATGAATTTGCCATTTTATAATGAATTTATAAATCCAATTTTGTGGATTATAATTTGCGGCATTGCAGTTTATTTGAGTCATGATACTAATTTAAGAGTAAAAGGTGAAAGGGATAAAACCCAAAGTTTACTGATTGCGCTAATTATATATATTATTGTATATTTTTTGTTGGGACTAGTATTTGGGTTTGAGAGGACACCATATTCAAAAGAGATTTTAGGTATTTTGAAAAATTTGTGGTCTTTTGTTGGCGTTTTGTTTTTACAGGAGTTTGTGAGAGAATCTCTTGTAAAAAATGAAAAGAAAAAGAGAATTAATTATATTTTAATAGCTATTTTATTTGCGTGTTTGAGTATAAATTTTTCAAATTTTTCTAGTCATTTTGCTGATTTACAAACGGGCTTTACTTATGTATCGTCTGTGATTATTCCGGCATTTCTTGAAAGTGCGATACTTACTTATTTAGTTTATATTGGCGGAGCTAAGTTTTCAATTATTTATAGATGCTTTATAACGATTCCGCCATTTGTTGTTCCAATTATTCCTGATTTAGATTGGTTTGGAACGGCGCTTGTTGGTATTGCTTTACCACTTGCAATATATGTGTATATGAATTATGTTCATGTAAACAGAACTGAAAGACTTTCTAAAAGAGAAAGAAGAAAATATAATCCAATTGTTTATGTTCCGGTATTTGCTTTTATAGGAGTACTTGCTGGATTTGTTATAGGAATATTTAAATATCAACCTATCGCGGTTATGTCTGGTAGTATGTCTCCGACATTTAACAGAGGGGATGCGGTAGTTATTAAAAAACTGAGCACTCAGGAGAAAGATCTTCTTGAAACTGGAGATGTTATTCAATTTGTAAGTGGCAGCAAGTTTGTTGTTCACAGAATAGTTGAAATAACCAATGATGATTATGGTAATAAACTGTTTATTACTAAAGGTGATCATAACAACACAATAGATGTTGATAAAACAAGTTTAGAAAATGTAAAAGGAAAAGTAATGTTTGTTGTACCGTTTATTGGTTATCCATCAGTATGGCTTAGTGGTGCAATTTCATAAAAAGGGGAGAAAATTATGATGAAGAAAAAAGAAGAAAATAAAATAATACTGAAGCAATGGGTAAGGGTGTTTTTGCTACTTGTTATCATTGCGGTAATTATAATTTCAATTTTTTCGATTATTAAGGCTGTAAATCCTGAGGTTAGTTCGAAAAAGAAATTATATTCATATAGTTATAATTCTAATTTTGATTATAAGGTTTATTTAAAAAACAATAATTTCTTTACAGTTCCTTATTTGGATATGAATAAACAATATATTGCTTCAATTATTGATCATATCGAGGCAACTCCAAAGTATTCATTCCAAAGTACTGAGGATTTGGATTATACTTATGATTATTCAATTATAGCTACAGCTAGGGGTCTTGGTGAAGATTCTGATGGGCGTAAGGTTGATGTTTGGTCTAAAGAATATCCAATTTCATCTTTGGAAACTATTAAGGGAACTGGTAAGGAATTTGTTATTGGTAAGACTGTTAATTTAGATTATAATGCTTATAACCAAGTACTTGCTGATTTCCGTAATCAATTTGGTCTTTCAGTTGATGCACGTGTGGATTTAGCTATGAAAGTAAATGTTTCGGCAGCACTTAAAGGTACTAATGAAAAGACATTACAAGAATCTTATACTATGAGTTTGCAAATACCTTTACTTGTTCAAACGGTAAGAGTAAAATCAGATTACGTAAATACAGGTAGCAATACGGTTTATGGTAATACTGCTGCTAGTAAGAAGATAAATGTTCCAATGGCGTTTATTAGTATAGTAGTACTAGCGGGATCATTAGTAGTGTTTGTAAAACTTGTTAAGAGTTTACTTGCAGTTACTAGAAAGTCTGAGTATATATTAGCTGTTAATAAGATTATGAAGGAATATGGGGATATTATTGCTGAAACTCACAATATGCCTGATTTAAATAAATATGATATTGTTAATATTAAGAGCTTTACGGATATGGTTGATATTGAAGAAGAACTTCATTCACCTATTATCTATTATGAAATTGAAGAAAATACTAAATGTGTATTCTTGATATTGAATGATAAAACAGCTTATAGATTTTTACTTAGAGAGTCTGATTTTGATCATTTTAGTAATATTGATCATTATGAGGAAGAAAGAACATATATTTAAAATTAACCAAGGTTTTCCTTGGTTTTTCTTTTTACTTAATTGACTTATTTAAGTAATTATTTTATAATTTATAGTAGAGTAAGGTGATAATATGAAAAAGGGGTTTACGTTAGTTGAATTATTAGTTGTAATTGTTGTTTTGGGTTTACTTGCGACAATTGTTTATCCATCAGTTTTAGGTATAATTAATACTGGAAAGAAGGAAACTTTAGATAGTCAGAAAAAAATAATTGTGAAAGCAGCTAAGGAGTGGGGTGTAAAAAATTATGCTAAATTGCCTGATAATGAGTGCTTTGTTTCAGTAAATACTTTAATAGATGAAGGTTATATTTCCTCTGATTTTAAAACCGGTGATAAGGAAGCTATAAAAGATCCCCAAGGTAGTATTTTAAATGGGTTTATTAAAATAAAGTATGAGAGTAATCAGTATACTTATACGTATACTGATAATGGCGGTCCTTCTTGTTAGTAAGCTTAAATTATAGTATAATGGAAGTGGTGATTTAAATGAAAAAATTTATAAAAAAGCATAAGAAGCAGTTTGTAATTGGGACTATTTGTCTTATCCTTGTTTTGTTATTTCTTCTTTTTTGGTTATTTATAATGCCTAGTTTTAATGGCAATAAATATGGTGATAGGTTAAAAGATGAGGATAAACATAAGATTTCTTCTAAGGTTATTTCGAAAATAAAAGATATGGCTAAGGATAATGATAGTGTATCTAAAGTTGATTATAATAAAGATGGTAGAATCTTAAATTTTATTATTACTGTTGATAGTAATTTTGGTATTAATCAGGCAAAAGAATTTGCCGCTAATATTTTAAAAGAAATAAACGATGATGATCAAAAGTATTATGATATTCAATTTTTTATAGATTCTAGTGAAGATAGTAAAGATTATCCTATAATTGGTTATAAGAGTAAAAACAGTGATAATATTAATTATGGAATTGTGGGTGGATAGTAGTGAATAAAAAAATTAAAATTATTATTGGTATACTAATTTTTGCGCTTTTAGCTTTTGGAGTATATTTTTTTGTTAGAGAGGATAAGAAAACTTCTCTTACGGTTATTGAAAAAAGATGGATTGAAAATAATAAAGATAAGGTAATAGATGTTGCAGTTTTAAGTGATGTTCCAATAGTTAGTTATAGTGGAAGCGGCGTTGTATTTGATTTTTTTAGTTCTTTAGAAAAAGATACTGGTTTAGAAATAAATAAATTACCTTATAATAAATCTTCTAAGACAACTGCTGAATATGCTTTGACGGTTAAAGATGATATTAAAGATGATATTTTAATATATCAGGATAATTATATAGTAGTTACTAAGGAAAAATTACATTATACTAAGGTTACAGAGCTTAAAAATTTACGTATTGGTGTTTTGAATAATGATTTAACTAAGGTTAGTAATTATTTGAGTGGTAGTGTAAATATTTCTTATAAGGGATATAACTCCGAAAATGAAATTATTAGTGATGTTAAAAATGATAATATTGATGGAGCTGTACTTCCAAAATTAGATTATTTGAATACTATTTTAAATAATAATTTAAATATTGCTTATAATATTGATGAATATAAGAAAAATTATGTTATTACTTTAGGAAGTAATAAGAGATTAAATAAAATTTTATCTAAATATTTTAATAATTATAGAAAAAACAAGTATGATAAATCTATTAGTAAGCATTTAATGAGTAGTTATTTTAAGTTTAATAACGTAGATGAAAAAGATCAAGCTAGTTTTCGTAGTAAAAGGTATAATTATGGTTTTGTTATGAATGCACCTTTTGAAGCTAATGTGAATGGTTCTTTAAGAGGATTAAATTATTCACTTATTAGAGATTTTGCTAGAATGGCAAATGTTGAGGTTGATTTTAAAAGGTATTCTTCTATTAAAAATGTTCTTAATGATTTTAATAAGAATAATTTGGATATTATTTTTAGCGATGTCGATGTTAATAGTTTTAATATGGATGTATTAAAAACTGTAAGTGTTTATAATAATAAAGTAGCAGTTATTACCAAGAATGATTTTGATCTTTCTATTAATAATATTTATTCTTTAAGTGGAAAGACTGTTTCAGTTATTAAAGATAGTTATATTGAAAGTTATTTAAAAAATAGTAAGATAGATGTTAAATCTTATGATGATTCTAAAACTTTACTTAAGAATTTAAAGGGTAAAGATGTCGCTGCTATTGATGAGTATACTTATGATTATTATGTTAGATCTAGTTTTAAAGATATTAAAAAAGTAGGAGTTTTAGATTTTGAACATGATTATGGCTTTATAACTAGAGATATTAATAATAATAAAGTTTTTAATGAGTTTTTCGATTTTTATTTATCATTTGTAAATACTGATAGGGTTGTCAACGAAAATTATATTAATATTTTAAATTCAAATGATAGTATTGTAATATTACAAACAATTTTAAGTGGACTTGTTATTATTTTAATTTCATTTACGATATTTTTAGCAGCTAGAATATTTAAACGCCGTAAGACTTATGATTTTAAGTTATCTAAAGCTGATAAGTTACGTTATATTGATTCAATGACTTCACTTAAAAATAGAGATTATTTAAATGATAATATTGCTAAGTGGGATAATAGTGAGGTATACCCACAAGCTGTAATTATAATAGATTTAAATAATATTGCTTATATAAATGATAATTTTGGACATGCAGAAGGTGACAAAGTTATTATAGAAGGAGCTGGCGTTTTAATTAATAATCAGCTTAGTGATAGTGAGCTTGTTAGAACAGATGGAAATGAATTTTTAGTGTTTACAATTGGCCATGACGAAAAGACTGTTGTTACGTATATGCGTAAATTAAATAAAGAGTTTAAAGAACTTTCTCATGGTTTTGGAGCAGCTGTTGGATATAGTATGATTAATGATGAAATTAAAACGGTTGATGATGCGATAAATGAGGCAACTATTGATATGCGCAGTAATAAAGAAGAAGTAAATAATTAAAGTTGAGGAAGAGGCTTATGTTAAAGAGTTATTTTAAAAGAATTTATAATATTATAATGAGACCAGAGATGAAAATACTCCCTGGTCAGCTTGCTTATTTTCTAATTCTATCTATTTTTCCGTTACTTACTTTACTTGGATATATTGTTTCTAAAATAACTCTTTTATCCCTACCTTTTGTGAATATAATTGAAAAAGTTATTCCTGGAAATTTTACAAAAATATTGCTTCCTTTTTTAGATGGTAGTAATATTTCTGGTAATATTGTTTTTGTTGTTATTGTGGGTTTTATATTGGTTTCTAATGGCACGCATTCAATTATTATTACTTCTGATGAAGTGTATGGTATTAAGTATGATGATTATGTTAGCCGTAGGATAAAAGCCTTTTTTATGATATTTATTTTGTTATTTTTATTTATTTTTATTTTAATTGTTTTGGCTTATGGTAATGTAATTTTAAATTATGTGCTTAGTTTAGATTTTTTATTGGAATTTAGAGATAAAATATATGCTGTTTTTATTTTAATAAAATGGCCTCTTGCTTTTATATTGTTTTTTTGGATTTTAAAGCTTTTATATACTATGGCTCCTGATGAACAAATTCCAAGTAGATTTATGAATAAGGGAGCATTTTTTACAACGGCCGGCTGGATTATAATTACTTTTGTTTATTCGTATTATGTTTCAAATTTTGCAAATTACTCTTTATATTATGGAAGTTTATCTGGAATTATTGTAATGATGGTTTGGATTTATATGCTTTCGTTTATATTTGTTATGGGAATAGCAATAAATGCAGAAGGATATTTAGCTTATAAGAATAAAAAATCTAAAAATGAAAAGAATAACTAGTGGGTACATATTTATTACCTGGTATGTACTTACCCCAGACTACTAGTACTTTAGGTTTTCTTTTATAAGAATTCTAATGAGTATTAAAAGGTATTTGTTAAAAAGTGATATAATCACTTTTTAATATTGGTTTTAAACTTTACATATGTTTAATTGTAAGTAGGGTTTGCTACTTTTTTTTCTTGCTAAAAAGTGCTATAATGTTTTAAGTATGAGGTGAAATATGAAAAACTTTTTAAATAAATTAGCCGGGTTATTGGTTAAGGTAAGAAAAGATGTAGTTTACTTTCTTAAAAATAATGTTTTATTTTCAGCTTTTGTTATTTCATCTTTATTAAATGGAATTTTACTTAGGGCTTTTACAGTAAAAAATATTTTTAGCATTAGTCCAATTCTTGCAGATTTAACATTTATTTTGTTTGTTGGGTCTTTTGCTTATTTTTTTAAACCTAAGTATAGATTTAGATATTATATAACATGGTCTATTATTTTAATGTTAGTTTGTTTAATAAATTCAATTTATTATACTAATTATATTTCTTTTACGTCTTTTTCTTTATTAGCTACTAGTTTTCAAATAATTGGGGTTAGTGATGCATTACAAACGATTATGGATCTTCAGGATTTTAGTTATTTGTGGGCCCCTATTATGCTTATATTTTTACACCATAAGCTTAAAAAAAGTGGTTATTATTCTAGACTGCGAGCTAATAAAGATGTGAAGGTTAGCGTTTTAAGAGTATTGGTTTCAGCTGTTGTTGTTATGATTTTGTTTGCTTCTACTTTAACTGGAACGGATATTAGTCGTTTACACAAGCAGTGGAACCGTGAATATGTGGTTATGAAGTTTGGTATTTATGTGTATCAAGGTAATGATTTAATAGCTAGTTTAAAACCGCAGATTAGTCCATTATTTGGTTATGATAAGGCGGCTAAAGAATTTAGAGAGTATTATAAAGAAAATCAGATAAAAAAATCTGATAATGAATATACTGATATTTTTAAAGGTAAAAATGTTTTGGTTATTCATGCGGAAAGTATAATGAATTATTTACTTGATGCTGAGATTAATGGCAAACAGGTAGCGCCTAATTTAAAACGTTTAGCTAGTGAAGGAATGTATTTTTCTAATTTTTATGCTCAGGAAAGTGTTGGTACTAGTAGTGATACGGAGTTTACTTTGAGTACGTCTTTACTTCCAGCTAGTAGTGGAACTGTCTTTGTAAGTTATTATGATAGGTATTATCCTTCAATTCAAAAAAGTTTTAAAAATTCTGATTATTATGTGTTTAGTATGCATGCGAATAAGGGAAATTATTGGAATAGGGAAGCTATGCATAAGACTTTAGGTTATGATAATTTCTATTATTATGATAAGGACTATGAGCTTGATGATATGATAGGTTTAGGTCTTTCTGATAAATCTTTCTTTAGGCAGTCTAGTAAAATAATTCGAAAGATTAAGGATGAAAAGGGTAGTTATTATGGGACTTTGTTAATGCTTACTAATCATACACCTTTTGAAGGTCTTGAGGATACAACGGATTTAGATTTAACATATAAGTATACAAAAACGGATGAGGTTAGTGGCGAGAGTACTGAGGTTATTAATAATTATTTAAAAGGAACAACTTTGGGTAAATACTTTACAACTGCTCATTATGCAGATGAGGCTTTGGGAGAATTTATTGATGAACTTGAGAATGAGGGGTTACTTGATGATTTAGTAATTGTTATTTATGGAGATCATGATTCTAAGATTAAAAGAGCGGAGTATGATTATTATTATAATTATAATCCGGCTACTGATTCTAAGTTTAAGGAAGATGATCCAGAGTATAATGAATTTACTAAGTATGATTATGAATTAAATAGGAAAGTTCCGCTTATAATTTGGACTAAGGATAAGAAGCTTTCAAAGAAGATTAATAAGGAAATTAATTTTCCAGTTGGAATGTATGATGTTTTTCCAACACTATCTAATATGTTTGGAGTCTCAAATAGTAAGCATTCACTTGGACATGATGTTTTTAATACGGATGAGCATTTTATAATTTTTCCAAACAGTAATTTTATTACTGATAAAATGTATTATGATAGTCAAAACAATCAGGCTATTATGTTAGATGAAAATGCGGTGATTGAAGCTGATTATATAGATAAATATAGTAAGAGAGCTGAAAAAGAAATTGCCGTTTCTAATGATATAATTGTTCATGATTTAATTAAGAAAACAGAAGAATCTGATAAGGTATTAAAGGGGGAATAAGCGATGGCTACAAGGAAAAAAAGAAAAATAAGATTTGGAAGAATTTTAGTATTATTTATTTTGATGGTTTTATTAGTTTTGGGTGGATATTTTGCTTATAAAAAGCTTAATGTTAAAAAAGAGCCTAAAAGAGAAGTTAAAAATATTTCTGTTATTGAAAACTATGGATATAGTTTGAAGGAAAATGCGACTTCTTATTATAAGGGTTTGTTTAAAAAACTAGAGAAAACTTTAAATCAAGAAGAAATTGATGAAGAGGAATATATGACACTTGTTTCGCAAATGTTTGTGGCTGATTTCTTCAATTTGGATAATAAATTAAATAAGAATGATGTTGGTGGTAAGCAGTTTGTATATGAAGATTATCGTGAAGATTTTGTTAAATATGCGATGGATTCAATGTACAAAAGTGTTGAAAGTAATGTTTATGGAAATAGGGATCAAAATCTTCCTATAGTTACAGGTGTCGAAGTACAAAAGATTAAAACTGAAGCTTTTAAATATGGTGATAAAGTTGATGATAAGGCTTATGTTGTTAATTTTGAGGTTACTTATAAAGAGGATTTAGGTTATCAAACTTCTGGCAGCTTAGTTATTATTCATAATGATAAGAAATTGGAAGTTGCTTCAATGAGTGAAAAAAGTTCTAGTTAAGTGAGAACTTTTTTGGCATTTACAAAAGTTTGTACAAATGATAAAATATATTTAGGAAAGTAAGTGAAATTATGAAGAAAAATTATATAATAATTATGGTTTTAGTTGGAATTATATGTTTACTTGCTGTTGGATTTGCGGCTTTTAGTACTAATTTAACGATTAATGGTACAGCTAATATTAGTAGTAAATGGGATGTTGAAATTACGGATATTGTTAGTAAAAATAAAGTTGGTAGTGCTTCTAACACTTCTGCTCCAATTTATACTAAAACATCGGCAACATTTAAAACGACTTTGGTTTATCCTGGTGATAGTATGACATATGATGTTACAGTTACTAATAGTGGTACTTTAGATGCGAAAGTTTCTAAAATAACTTTAACTGATTCAAATAATCCTGCAATTATTTTTCAAACTAGCGGAATCGAAGAGGGAGATGTTTTGAGAGCTTCTGAAACTCAAGTTTTTACGGTTATAGTTTCATATAATGATGATGTTACGACTCAGCCTTCGGTATTAAATGCATCACTTACGGTTAAACTTGATTATGTACAAAATGCATAATCTTTTTTTGTGTTTTTTTATTGTGCTTATACATATATTAGTATAGGTGATAGTGATGAATAATAAGGAAAAATTTAAAGAATTTGTTAGAAATAATCCATCTCTTTTAAGATATGTTCAAGATGGTTCAATGACTTGGCAAAAGTTTTATGAAATTTATGATATGTATGGTGATGATGCAGATGCTTGGAAGGATTATTTAGCTGTTAGTAGTGTGAGTGCTGGGGCTACTATGGGTCTTTTTGATTATATTAAAAACTTAGATTTGGATAGTATTCAGTCTGGAGTAAATAGTATGCAACGGGTAATAAGTTTATTTCAGGAAATGTCTAGTAAGAATAGTGAATCTCAAACTAATAATGAATCTTATAAACCAAGACCTATTTATAAGCACTTTGAAGATTGATTTTACCTATTCAGTTTAAAATTAAAGAAAATCCTTATTATTTAAGGTATTTGAGGTCACATTCTTATTGGTATAAATTATTAAATAGAGATTATAATAATTTTAAAATATTTGAAGAGGAGGTTAAAAAGGAGTACCATCTTACTAAAGCTGATAAAGTTCAAAGTGTTTTTAATACGCTCGAAATGGTTGAAAAAGTTGTGCAGGCACTAAAATAGTATGGTAAAATATTATTGGTGATTTAAATGCGAATTATTAGTGGTAAATATAAAGGAAAAAAACTTAATGGCTTTGATATGCCGGGGACTAGACCGACAATGGATAGGGTTAAAGAGTCTTTATATGGGATAATTCAAGGATATGTTAATGACTCTGTTGTTCTTGATTTATTTGCTGGTAGTGGTTCTTTAGGGCTTGAGGCTATAAGTAATGGGGCTAAAAGGGTGGTTTTAGTTGATAATAGCAAGCAAGCAGTTGATATTATAAAAGAAAATATTAAATCATTTAATGATGATATAGAAGTTATAAATACAGATTATAAAAAATATTTAAAAGAGGTTGATGAAAAATTTGATATTATTTTTTTGGATCCTCCTTATAGAGCTGGTCTTATGAATAAGGCTTTGAAAATAATCGAGGAAAGAAAACTTCTTAATGAAGGTGGAATAGTAGTTTGTGAATTTGAAAATATTAAAATAGAAACTAATTTAGAGTTAATTAGGGAAAAGAAATATGGCCCTAAAATGGTTTCTATATATAAGGCATAATTTTTAATGTAAATGTTTAAAGAAATGAGT
>CAMNJS010000008.1 GCA_946541645.1 uncultured Bacillota bacterium
GAGCTAATTACAAGAGGTAAAAAATTAATTAAATTACAAAAAATATTTTTTATAGATATATTTTTATGATTTAAAAAATATAAAGTAAAAAGTAATAAAACAAAAGAAATAATTAAAAACATAAAAGTTAATATAAATATCTTTAAATATGGCGGATTTATATTAGAAGTAGTTAAATACGCATTTCCAAACGAATAATTATAACTTGAAATATTTTGCATCGTCACAGTATATTTATATAAAGTATTAAAAAGACTTAAAAATAATACTAATAAAAATATAAAAATTATATTTTTTTTCATACGCCTACATATTTTCAGGAAGCTTTTTAATATGCGTTCCTATAATTTCAGAAACATCCATCACTGTTACAAAAGATGAACCTTTAGCTTCATCTAAAATATCCTTCAAAATTGAAACTTCAAATCTTGTAATTACTGTATATAATACCTTTTTCCCACCATGAGAAATAAAACCATGACCAGAAATAACCGTAACTGTTCTTCCAAGTCTTTTAAGAATTTCCTTAGAAATCTCCTTATCATCATCTGTAATAATTAAAACTGCTTTTGCGCTATTAAAGCCATCAGACACAAAATCAATAACTTTATATGTAACAAAATAAGTTAAAAGTGAATATAAAGCCCTTTCAGGTCCAAAAACAAATATTGCAGATCCATAAATAAAAATATTAAAAATAAATACAACTTGTCCAACAGATAAAATTCCTTTTCTATTTACAAGAATTGCAACCGTCTCAGTTCCATCTAAACATCCACCTTCTTTAATTACAAGGCCTACCCCAATTCCAAGAGCAATTCCGCCATAAACCGTTGCAAGTAAAGTATCATCAATAAGTGGCTCAAACTTATCAAATATTTCTAAAAAAACACTAAATAAAGCCATGCCATATCCTGATTTAATCAAAAACTTTCTTCCAATCAAATTATAACCTAGTATTATAAAAGGTAAATTAAATAAAAAAACTGTTAAACCTAATGAACCTCCAAATATTTTATTAAAAATAATAGATATTCCATTTATACCGCCATCAATCATTAAATTAGGAATTAATATAAGCTCCAAAGTTGCTGCTGCAACAATTGCTCCTACAGTAATAAATAAAAGTGAAATGGCAAATCTATAAGTAAATATTGATTGTCTATCTTCCATCATATCCCTCCTATTATCATTATATATTATTTTAAAAATCAAAACAATAAAAAAGTTAATTCTAATGCACAAGAATTAACTTTTTACTTTAACATTACTTTTAGAAAATTTTAAAGAAGAATCTAAATTAATAACATCACAAATAAGCTCTAACTCAGTAATAGAATTATTAAGATCATACATTTTCTTCTCAAGTATATTAGTATCAAGGCTAGATGAAATATATAAACTATATAACTTTTCTAAACGTTTTTTATATTTATAAGCCATAATAATCCATTCCTTAACTTTAACATTATAACGAATGAAATCTTTTTTAAGATTTTCTATAATCATTTCCTTACATAAAAGAAAATAATTTAAATTTTTTAAAACACCACTAGTAATTTCACTAAGATTTTTTCCATTACTATTTTTTCCATTATAACAAGGTTTAAGTGCTCTTAAATTGCTTACTTTTATAACATGTTCATCATATTCTAAATCATATATTGAGCGGACCGTTTCGTCCATAAGAATCGTATAAGCTTTAACTATAAAACTTAATTTTTGACTAGCCTTTTCATCAAGGCAAACATCAGGATGAAACTTATTAAATAGCTCATGATATCTATAGTTAATCACTTCCGCACTAGCATCCTTAGAAAGGCCCAAAATCGCATAATAATCGGCAAAAGTTCGCATAAAATCTCCCCTTTAAAAACATAAAATATTATATATAAACATGCTTTTTTGTCAAATTACACTATTTAGCCTTTTAAAAAGCTGCTTATTTTTTAAAATTCGCTCATCTTCTTTAATATTTAAAGCATCATCCGCATACTTAAGTGCCTCATTAAAATTACCCAAATAATATTCACAAATAGAAAGAACATCAAAAAGATAAAAATCTGAAGAAAAATATTCAGAAATATAACTCTTATATCCCTGCTTTATATCTAAAGCTTTTAAAAAAAGTTCTTTTGCTTTTATATAATTTTTATCATTAAAATAAAAAATTCCAAGTTCAGCATACGGCTCCTTCAAGTGTGGCGCTTCCTTTATAGCTTTTTTATACCACATTTCAGCTTCTAAAGGCCTTTTTAAATTTAAATAACACCTTCCTATAAAACGCATCGACGCACATCTTTCATCTTTCCATAAAGCTTTTTTTAAATTAAGATGTTTTATCAAAGTATCAATAGATTCATTCCACATACCATAATACATATATTCCCTGCCTAAATAATGCATATTTCTATCATCAGTAGGATCTTCTTTAACCGAAAGCTCTAAAAGAGGTAAATAACTACTCCTAGACTTATTTTCATCAGGATAATGATCAATGATAATTTTCTCATTTAGCGTCTTATTCTCAGTTCCATCATAAACTAAAGTTTCATGCACAGGATGAACCCACTTATACCCTGCACGTTTATGAATCTTATCTAAATAAAAACTAACTACTGGTCTATTACCATCAAGCTTCCAGTTATAAGTATAAGAAACCCTAGTCACATCATCATTCCATGTTTTTTCAAGTTTTTTTCTCCATCCTTTTCTCATAACTTCATCTAAATCAGTACACACACATATATCGGTATCAAAAGGAACCATCTCTAAAGATAAATTACGCGCTAAATCAAACCTCCAAGGATCAATCACCTTACATTCAACTGCCGCCCCGCACTTTTTAAGTATGTTTACCGTATTATCAGTTGAACCAGTATCAAGAACATAAACCTCATCAGCTTCCTTTACACTGTTATACCATCTTTCCGCAAATTTCTCTTCATTTTTACATATCGCATAAACACATATTTTCATTAAACCACCTAAAACATTTTATGAAAAAAAGAAAAATGGTTTCTAACCATTATCCAATTGTTTTAATTTTCTTATTACTTTCTTTTCAATTCTTGAAATATAAGACTGACTAATACCTAAAACCCTAGCCACATCCTTTTGAGTCATCTCCTCATGATTAAAAAGACCATACCTCATTATCATTATCTTTCTATCACGCTCACTTAACTTATTTATTTCCCGGTAAACCATTTTCTTTTCAGTTTCCTCTTCTAAACCCTTAGTAACTATATCATCATCAGTTCCTAAAACATCTTCTAAATGAAGTTCATTACCTTCAGAATCATAGCTTAAACTATCTTCAAAACTAATCTCTCCCCTCCTTCTTTTATTTTTTCTTAAAAACATAAGTATTTCATTATCAATACACCTAGAAGCGTAAGTTGCAAGTTTAATATTTTTACCAAGTTTATAAGTATTAACTCCCTTAATTAAACCAACACTACCAATACTAACTAAATCCTCTAAATCAACCCCCGTATTTTCATACTTTTTCGCTAAAAAAACAACTAATCTAAGATTATGCTCAATTAATTTTGCTCTAGCAAATTCACTTCCATCCATCGCCATAGTAACATATTTTATTTCTTCATCTTTAGATAACGGTGCAGGAAGCTTATCCGCACTACCTATAAAATATAAATCCCTACCAAATAATTTATTAAACCACTCTATTATTTTTTTAATCACATTTTCCCCTCCATCATCCCATTAAGTAAAACATCTACTCCAAATAAATTCATGCTTTTACTAAAACCCAAATAAATATTTTCAAAATCACCTAATCCAATAACCTCAACCCTCCGCACTTTAATGCACGAAAGTAAACTAACCCCACTAACAGTAGTATAAGGAACCAAATACCTTTTATTTTTAAAAACATTATCTATATTTGTAATAATTACAGGTCTATTTTTAAACATTAAAGTATTACCAGTATCTAAATAACCATTTAAATTAAGAACCCTTCTTCCAACATAAATATTTACCCTATATAAATTAATAACCTTATTTTTAAACATTTTCATTTGCTTAATATAAATATATAAAATTATAGGCGTAAATATAACTAAAAAAATTATATTTATGCTTACACCTTTATGATAAAAAATAAGTCCAGAATGCTTATAACTAAACTCTAAATTTAAATAATATAAAAAACCCCCAAGCACTATACTAACCATATAAAAAGAAAAAAAATTAACTAAAAAATACTTTATATTCTTATATCCAAAACACACTATACACATTAAAAAAGCTAAATAAATTTTAATTAAAAAAAGTTCAAAATTACCAACCTTAAAAAACAAAACTAATATTGATAAACTACCAATAAAAGCCCCAAGTATTATCCTAAACATACTAACATTTCTTTTTAAAATAATACTAGTAGTAAGTAAAAGTAAAAAATCAAAGAAAAAATTTAATAATAAAAGTCCATCTACATATATTGTCATCACATCACCAATTTAATTATAAAAAAAGCATTACAAAAACAATGTCATAAAATATTTATAAATTAAATCACCATTTAATATGAAAAAATGATTTAAAAAAGGAAATCAAATATTTTTATATAATATATATAGTAAAGGGGTTTAGAAAGGAGTATATGTTAAAAGATAAAAATTATTATCAAAAATTAGATGAAGAAAATTTTAAAAATAATAAAACTATGGTTCAGCTTACTATGGACCGCGTCTTTAAATCTTTCTTTAGTAGAAACCCTGATTTCTTAAAAGAATTTCTAATCTTACAGCTCAATTTAGATATGGATAAAAATACCACAAAAATAACTATATCTAATAATGAGCTTCCTACTGATATCAAAGACGAATATCAAAAAAAGTTGATATTTTAGTATATTTAGATGATCATGTTTTAGTTAATGTTGAAGCAAATAGAAGTGAATTTAAATACGTTAAAAGGTGAAATTTTATTTATATGGCTAAATTATATAGTATGATTTTAAATAAAGGTGACAATATTAAAAAAGCCGAAGATACTGAATTATATCAATTAAATATTAATGCTAGAGATATCGATATAAAAAAAGGTGAAGATATATATGAACTAAGGAGTAAATATACTAATGAATCATTACTTGATAAGTTCTCAATACTAGAAAAAAATGTTGAATATTATAGAGATTTATATTACAACAAAAATGAAAACCTTACAAAAAGTGACTATGGTTAGTTACACTATCTTCTAGAACTTACAGCGAATTATATGAAGTATTAAATCATATACTAAGTAAGGAAAACGTGAAAATTTTTATGGAGGAAGTGGAAAAAATGAATTTAGACGGGCCTATACTTACTGAATGAGAGCGAGAAGCTCTAGCAAGAATTGAAAAGTATGACACTATTAAATACTCTAGAGAAGAAGGACTAGAACAAGGAATTGAGCAAGGATTAGAACAAGGTTTAAAGCAAGGAAATTATCAAGCAAAAATTGAAATAGCTAAAAAAATGCTTGAAAAAAAATATTGACATTAATACAATACTAGAAATTACAAATCTTTCCAAAGAAGAAATTAAAAAAATAAGGAACTAATCCTTATTTTTTGAATGCTTTTCTTTAATTTTTATAATATCATTTTTAAAATATTTTAAAGTAGCAATTATTAAAATAGAAAGTGGAAGTGCGATTACAATACCTATAATTCCAAATAGTATTCCGCCAACAAATACAGACGAAATTACAATAAGTGGATGAACTTTATTAGTCTTACCATAAACAAGCGGATTAATAACATAACCATCAATAGATGAAAATATCATAAACACAATACATGTTTTAATAAATAAAGCTGGACTAATAACAAAAGCCGTTATAGCCGCAATTACATTTGTAATAATTCCGCCAAAATATGGGATTAAATTTCCAAACGCGGCTAAACCTCCAAGAAGAATCGCATTAGGATGACCTATTATAGAATAAACAATAATATATTCAAAAAATGATATAATAACTATTTTCATAAACCCTGATAAATATTTTTCCATTTCATCATCTAAAGTTTTAACATAATAATAAATTCTTTCAGATTTTATACGTAAATACTCTTTAATAAACAATCTTATTTTATCCATATCTAAAAGAAAATAAACACATAATGCAAAAACAATAAATATTTTAGAAATATAATCAAGAGAAACACTAATGGCGTTAATCGCTCCATCAGAAATATAAGTACCAAGTTTTTTCAAAATATTATTAAAACTTAAGGACAAAGTATCTTGAACATCTTTAAAGTTAACATTATAATTAATTGAAATTTCTTTTAAAAATGCGACTATTCCATTAAATAAACTTTTAGTTTGATCAAACAAAAGAGGCGTTATTAAATAAATTAAAAGACCAAGCACAAAAACTATAATAAACATAACTATAAAAATCGAAAGAGCCTTTGGTACTTTTTTATCCATAAGCTTTCTTACAAAAGGATATAAAGCATAAGCAATTACAAAAGCAATAAAAAATGGTAAAGCAATTTTTCCAAGCACACTAACTATACCTATCCAAAAGTCTTTAGTTTGATATATTAAATAAATAATAAAAACTAAAAGAGCCGTATTTATAAGCTTAAAATCAACCTTATTTTTAATCATTAGAAGCCTCCCTTTCTAATAATATTGTAGCAGGTCCATCATTATTTATACTAACAAGCATATCAGCCCCAAACACACCAGTTTGAACATTAACATACTTACTTAATTTCATATTAAATAAATCATAAAGTTTAGTAGCCGAAGCTGACTTTAAAGCTTTAACATAACTAGGCCTATTGCCTTTTTTAGTATCCGCATATAAAGTAAACTGAGAAATACTTAAAATATCACCACCGGCCTCTAAAATAGACTTATTCATCACACTATTTTCATCATCAAAAATACGCAAATTAATAATTTTATTGACTAAATAATCTATTTCCTTTTCCGTATCTCCATAAGTAAAAGAAACAAAAATAACAAGACCTTTTTTAATTTCACCACAAACTTTATTACGAACGCTGACACTAGAATTTAAACTACGCTGCACAAGTACTCTCAATTTATAACCCTCTCCACTTCTAAAACGCCATCAATCATTTTAATATCATTCATAAGCTTTAAAAGCTTCTCTTTATTATTTACTAAAATAGTTATTTTAATAACATCCTCATCTTTAACATGCGTCGTACTAAACCTTTTTACCGGTACATCTTGATTTGTAAATTTAGAAACGACATCAATAAGTAAATTCCTAGAGCTACTTGCTCTAACTAAAATAGAAGTAGGAAGTTTATCATAAGTATCATTCCACTTAACCTCAATAAGCCTCTCATCAAGTTCAGACACATTAGGGCAAACCATCCTATGAACCGTAATTCCATATCCCTTAGTAATATACCCAACTATCCTATCACCAGGAATTGGTTTACAACAAGAAGCTAAATTAACTTTTATATCATCTACCCCGTCTATAGAAATAAGTGCATTATTATCCGCAGTTTTATTACTTCCCTTTATTACTTTCTCTAAAATAATAGCATCTTTATCACTTTCTTTTTCTTCAAATGATGAAATAACTGTAGAAGCAGAAAATTTACCACTACCTAAATTACTATAAATTTCTTTTAAAGAACCAACTTTTAAATCAGTAATTATCCTATTTATGTTGTCATCTTCAAAAAACACATTCGAACTTATTTTCCTTTTTTTAAGCTCTCTAGCTAAAATTTCTTCACCCTTTTTAAGAAATTCCTCTTTATTAACTCTGTTAAAAAAAGCTCTTATTTTAGTTTTTGCCTGCGTTGTTTGAACAAAATTAAGCCATTCCCTACTTGGCCCATCAGAGTTATTATTAGTAATGATTTTAACAATATCCTCATTTTGAAGTTTATAATCTAAAGGAACTATCCTTGAATTTACTATCGCACCCGTAGTTTTATCACCGACATCCGTATGAACCTTATAAGCAAAATCAACTGGCGTTGAACCACTCGGAAGTTCAATAACATCACCAAGCGGAGTAAAAACATAAATAGTATTTTGAAATACCTCCTCTTTAACTGAATTTACAAATTCTTCAGCATCCTCTTCCGAATTTTTTAAATCCATAATAGACCTAAAAAATTGCAATTTCTGCTCCATCTCATTTTGCATAACCGCTTTAATCGAGCCTTTTTCTTTATAAGACCAGTGCGAAGCAATACCATATTCAGCCACTCTATCCATTTCATATGTCCTAATTTGAATTTCAAATAAAAGGCCATCAACTCCAAAAACAGTAGTATGCAATGACTGATACATATTAGTTTTTGGCATAGCTATATAATCTTTAAACCTTTTAGGTTTAGGCCTAAATTTAGAATGAATAATACCTAGCGCCTGATAACATTCCTGCTCAGTCGAAACATATATCCTAAGTGCGAGTAAATCATAAATATCACTAAATCTTTTTCCTTTTTCAAGTTTCTTATAAATACTGTAAATACTTTTAGATCTACCTTTAATCTTATGCTCAATACCATGCATATTTAAAAGTTCAGAAACACTTTCAATCATTTTAGCTACACTATTATCACGTTCTGTCTTACTAGCATTTAATTTTTCAACAATATCGTAATACTCATCAGGTTTTAAATACCGAAGACAAAGTTCCTCAAGTTCCTGCTTAATACTATTAATACCAAGCCTTCCAGCAATAGGCGTTAAAATATCAAGTGTCTCCCTAGCAATTTTTTTCTGCTTAGCCTCACTATGAACATAAAGCGTCTGCATATTATTAAGCCTATCTGCAAGTTTAATAATTATTACCCTAACATCTTCAGAAAGACCGACTAAAATTTTTCGTTGATTATTTATTACAGATTCATTATCATGAGAAAAATTTAACTTGCTAATTTTTGTTACCCCATCAACCAAAGACTCAATATTAGGGCCAAACTCATTTTCAATTTCTTCCAAACTTACATTACAATCTTCAACAACATCATGAAGCAGCGCCGCTGACAAAGTTTCAAAATCAGCCTTAATCCTAGTTAATATATAAGCCACATTTAAAGGATGAATTATATAATCTTCGCCAGTTAACCTCTTTTGTCCAAAATGTTTTTCACTAGCAAACTCATAAGACTTTCTTATAATATCTAACTCTTCATCATCAGTTATATAAGTTCTTATCTTTTCATCCAATTCATCAAAAGTTAACTCTTTTTTATGTTTACTCACAAAATCACCCTCTTTATTAGCCGATAATATTAAAATTCATCAAGATAAATTTTTCTACTTTTTTCATTGATTTTTTCTTTAAAATAATTATCTATAAGCTCATTATCCGCATTTAAAATATCACTAACCATATCATTAAGTGATAAATCATGCCCATATGTCCATTTATTTTCTTTTAAATAATTCCAAATATCTTCTATTTTTAAATAACCATACCCATACTCTGAAAGTTCAGTAAGCTTTGTTTTTAAAGCTGGTTTTAGCCTATTATAAAGTTCTTCTACTGAAGAAAACTCAATATCCATTTTATTCCTCCCTTTTATATAAATATTATATATTAATTTTAATTTTTTTTAAAGTTGTCAAATAAACATTTTTAAAACATATTATCTAATATGAAAAAAAACACTTTTATAAAATCAGTATTAATCCTAACTATAGGTGGTTTTATAACTAAAATTATAAGCATGCTTATTAAAATAGTTCTAGCAAGACTTCTAGGAACCGAAGGCACCGGAATATATATGATGATATCTCCGACATTTACCCTATTAATGGCCTTAGCAAGTCTAGGCTTTCCAGTTGCCATAAGTAAATTAGTTGCCGAAGAAAGTAAAAATAATAAAAACCTAGTTTTTTCAGTAATTCCAATTTCCCTAATCTTAAATACAATTATTATTGTTTTCCTTTTGCTTACATCAAAATATATTAGTAATGAACTTTTAAAAGAAGAAAGATGCTACTACGCACTTATAAGTATCGGCTTCGTATTACCATTTATAAGCATATCAAGTATATTAAGAGGCTACTTTTTTGGAAAGCAAAAAATGATTCCCCACGTTCTTTCAAACATCACTGAAGATTTTGTAAGATTAATTGCCCTTATAATTGGCCTTCCACCACTACTAAAAAAAGGATTAGAATTTGCCGTAGCTTACGTTGTTATTGTTAATATAATAAGTGAACTAACATCAATTGTAATCCTCATATTTTTTATACCCAAAAATTTTAAAATATCAAAAAAAGATATAAAACCAGATAAAACAAACATCAAAGATATCTTATCTATTGGAATTCCAACAACAGCTAGCCGTCTTATTGGATCAATTGGCTTTTTCCTAGAACCAATAATCCTAACATTTGCCCTAACTAAAAGCGGTTACACTAACAAATTTATCATAAATGAATACGGAATAATTAGTGGATATATCTTGCCACTAATACTACTGCCATCATTTTTCACCCTAGCTATTTCTGAAGCCCTAATACCAAACGTCAGTAAAGCCTACACTAATCACCAGTATAAATACGTAAAACATAAAATAAATCAAGCAATCATTTTTTCTTTATTAATAGGCATCCCAGCTACCATGATATTTGAATTATTTTCTAATATCCCAATGAAATTAATATATAACACCACAAAAGGAATAAACTATTTAAAGTTTTTAGCCCCGGTAGCCCTACTACATTATATTCAAGCACCATTAACCGCATCTATGCAAGCAGCAGGAAAAGCTAAAGAAGCCATGAATGGAACATTAGGAGGAACTATAATAAGAATAATTAGCCTTTTAATATTTTCCCTAATGCACATCGGCATGTGGGGTCTATTAATAGCAATAAGTTTAAACATAATATATGTAACCATTCATCAAGCACTAGAAGTCAAAAAAATGTTAAAAGAAAAAGCAAGATAAACTTGCTTAACGCTGAACATAATTAACTATAACTGAAACATTTTTTACAATTTCTGATCCATGCATACCACTAGGATTAAACTTAGCAGTCACCGTCATATTTGTAGACTGACCAGCATCCAAAATATCACCGACATTAATTCCATCTACAAAATAAACAATAGCATCGCCTTCCCTATTTTCCGGCATCACATAAATACTAGAAACTTTGGCATTCAATGTTCCATTATTTTTAATCGTTAAATTATAAGTGATTTCATCACCAGGACTAGATAATAAAACATGAAAACTAGCTTTTGTCGAATTATAAATAGGTGACGAAATTTCACTAGCTGAACCTATTTTTTTCTGTTGATACATATCTGTAAAACGTATATCCCAAGAACCACCATCATTTTTTCCAAGTTTTACCTGTTTTGAATTAGTTGCTAAAGGCTGAGCAAACGTCGTATACCACATCATAAGTAATGCCCCTGCAGCAACAAGCAAAATAACAAGTTTATTGGTTGTTTCCTTAGAAGGCTTTACCTTTCGCTCATCTTCCGATAAAACTGGCTTTCTAATCTTTTTGCGGGACATTTTGTCTTCAGAAAGAGATAAAACCTCTATTTCCTCTTTAGGAAGTGTGTCAGTAAAACCAAACGGCAAATTCCCCACATTAGAAGCATCTGATGAGACGTCATTAACATTTAAATCAGATATACTGTCAAATCGAGATGTGCCAAAATCAGATACACTCCCCGTTTGAGAAGAATCAAAGCCATAAGGGTGGGCATTCGAACTAAAATTATCATTTATACGAGTATCAAAACCATCATAAGAATGCGGTCCATTAGATAACCCTTCTCCTTCAGGTCTCATAAAAAACGGACTAGCTGGATCTGTACATATTCTAATATCTTCATTAGAAATTTTTTGATTATCTTCAGTATTAAAAGATAAATCAGATATGGCTTCCTCCTCAGAATCTACTTCACCAATAATATAATCTGATAGTCTTTTGCTTGGTTCCTGATCAAATGACATTTTTTTATCATCCATATCATCATCACCCCTTACTATACAAAATTAGTATATCATAATATCACCACTTAAGCAATAATATTAAGTTCTAAAAAAGAATTATTTTTCATATTTTTTATAAAGGTGATTTAATGCAAAACATAAAAAATATATTAAAAACTTCTTTAATAACAATTATTTTTCTATTAGCTTTAACACTAATAATGACAACTTTAAACTATTTTAACATCTTCGACTACAAAATAATAAATATAATAAAAATAATAATACCAATCATAACATTTTGTTTTGGCGGTTATAACATCGGCAAAAAAGCCACCAAAAATGGCTGGCTTGAAGGCCTAAAATTATCCACTTTTCTATCAATAATGTTAATAATTATTTGTGTGTTATTAAAAAAATTTAAAATAGATTATCTACTATATATATTAATATTAATTATATCAAGCATGCTTGGCAGTATGCTTGGAATAAATAAAAAATAAAAGAATATCACTTCAGATATTCTTTTAAAAACTCATCTTTATATTCTAAAAATCTATCATCGCCTATTGCTTTTCTAATATTTTCCATAATTTTAATTAAAAATCTAATATTATGAATCGAAAGAAGTCTACCGCCAAGACCTTCACCTGCAACAAACAAATGACGCAAATAAGCTTTTGAATAATGCCTGCAAGTATAACAATCGCAGTCATCTTCAATTGGTTTAAAATCTTCCCTATATTTTAAATTACGCAAATTAATTTTACCACTTTTAGTAAATGCATTTGAATGTCTAGCAATACGCGTTGGAAGAACGCAATCAAACATATCAATCCCTCGCTCTACACCCTCAAATAAATCGACAGGATCCCCAACTCCCATCAAATAACGTGGCTTATCTTTAGGCAAATATTTGATTGCCCAATCGATCATTTTATACATTGTATCTTTATCTTCACCAACACTCGTTCCACCTATAGAATAACCATCAAAGTCCATTTTTACCGTCTCAGTAGCACTATATTTTCGAAGATCTTCATAAGCTCCACCTTGGACAATCCCAAACAAAGACTGATTAACATTATCAAAAACATCTTTACCTCTTTTAGCCCATCTAAGAGTTCTTTCCGTACTCGCCTTAGCATATTCATAAGTTGCCGGAAACGGAATACATTCATCAAAACTCATCGCAATATCACTATCTAACTTATTTTGAATTTGAATTGAAAGCTCTGGAGTTAAAAATAATGGTTTCCCATCAATATGGCTTTTAAAATGAACGCCTTCCTCAGTAATATCCTTTTTCTTATTCTTAGCTAAAGAAAAAACTTGGAACCCACCACTATCAGTAAGAATAGGACCATCATAATTCATAAATTTATGAAGCCCGCCAGCTTTATTTACAATATCTTCGCCAGGTCTTAACCATAAATGGTAAGTGTTTGATAAAATAACTGCGCTACCAGCGGCCTTAAGTTCTTCCGGAGTAAGCATTTTTACATTAGCAAGAGTCCCTACAGGCATAAACATTGGAGTATCATAAACACCATGATTTGTAATTAATTTACCCAAACGAGCATCTCCATCACTTTTTATAAATTCATACTTTACCTTCATTCAATTACCTCCTTTTCATAAAAATCACGATTTCACTCATAATATAAATAATAAAATAAATAATAATTTTAGTCAAGAAAAAACAATGCTACATATATTTTTGCATTGATTTCATCATTTGATTAACCTGTTTCTGACTAGGTGTCCTGCCCATACCAGCCATCATTGCTTTAATCATTTTTTCATTAATTGGTGGATTTTCCTTTAACTGCTTTTGGGTAAGCTTTCTAGCAATTAAAAATCCAATAACAACACCGGCGACTAAACCGATTAAAATTTTTAATATATCTAAAAATAGTGCCATATTAAACCTCCTAAAAATATTTTACTAAAAAATAGTACTAATTACAAGTAAATTATATGCACATATTTTTAAATTAAGCTCTTTCCGAGATAATTTCTTGGCTCTTAGGTGCACTATGAACTGCATTAACGTTATTTACAGCCGTTAAATAACTCACCCCCAATACCATAACTGTTAATGCAATAATAGATTTACTCCTTAACATTTCCATAATCTTACCTCCTTACATATCAAGTTTAGCACGAACATATTTTCGTGTCAATACCTTTTTCAAACAAATGTTTGACTTTTACAAAAAATTGTGTTAAAATGTGTACAGAATATTTAAGGAGGAAAAAAATGGAAAAATTAACCCGCAGACAAAATGATGTTTTAACCTTTGTCAAAAGCTATATCGTCTCACATGGCTATCCGCCAACTGTAAGAGAAATTGGTAAAGCCCTAAATATCTCATCACCAGCTACTATTCACGCACACCTTTCAAATTTGGAAAATAAAGGATTTATAAAAAAAGAAGGATCAAAAAATAGAGCGATTGAACTTTTAGTAAAAAATGAATTTGAAAAAGAAAACGAATTAGTTACCGAAGTGCCACTTCTTGGTAAGATAACAGCAGGTTCCCCTATCGAAGCAATTGAAATGCCAGATGAATTTTTTGCTCTACCAAGCTATCTTCTTCCCAAAGGAAAAGAAGTATTCACCCTAAAAGTTGAAGGGACAAGTATGATTAATGCTGGAATTCTAGACGGCGATATTGTCATTGTTGAAAGAAGAAGTAATGCCCATAATGGAGAAATAGTAGTAGCTATGACAGACGATAATGAAGTAACCCTAAAAACATTTTATAAAGAAAAAAATCACTTTCGTCTTCAACCAGAAAATGATACAATGGATCCAATAATTTTAGATAACGTTGTTGTTTTAGGTAAAGCAATTGGCCTATATAGAAAAATATAAAAGAGCTTCAAAAACTGAAGCTCTTTTAGCTTATCAAATAAGTATTAGACATAACAAGATTATCATTCAAATAAACAGCAGCTATAATAGACCCAGCATAAGCATCAACATTGATAATGCGCCCGCACTGGATAAAACTTTGACCACCATCTAAGCTATACTTATAAACATAATTATTGCCAGTAGGAAACGTTATTTTTAACTTATCAGTGTAGTCAAATTTAATTCCTTTAATAACCTTTATCAATCTTTTTTTTACACTACTATTCCCATAAGGATCAGAAGCCTTACAAATTATAGGATAATTAAAAGGAAGAGTTCCCAAAGAATTATCACAAGAAACAGTAACATGGCCAGAATTATCCGTAGCCTCTACTCCCTCATTCACATCATAATTGGCCGCCTCTACATCGGTCAAAACTAAAGTATCAATATTTTTAAATTTAGGGCTTTCACGGTCACAAACTATTACAACTCTTGTTGCCGTAATTCCTTTAAATGTATATTTAACTACATAATCATTAGGAGAGCTTGTATCAATACTAAAAACCCTTTCATCACCATCATAATATGTAATTAAAACATCATCAGTAATCTTTCCATCTATATAGGCCTTAGCTGAATCCTCCTCATAATCATCTGAAACATTTACATAAGTTATATAATTCCCATTTATTATAACCTTATTACCATCTGTAATTTTTTTAAATGGCTCATAATTTTTTTTATAATCAATATAACGTGAAACTAAATTAAAAATCAAAATAATAAGAATTACTAATATAAAAAATATAATCAAATGAATAACTTTAAATCCGCTTCTCAAACTAATCACCTTTTTTTATATCATAAGTATATTTATTACCAGTTTTTTTAACGCAAACGCTAAAAGATGTATATTCCTCATTTGTTTTAGGATCTTTTATATCAGCAGGTAAATATCCGAGATTTTGTAATTCAGTAACACCTTTACAAGCTTCTTCAGAAACCAAATTAAACTCGCTCAAATGATCCGCATAATAATCTTTAAGCGCTTTTATTACTTGTTTTTTTTGCGCCACTGATAAATTATCTTTACCCTTATTTAAAGAGCTGTCAATAATTGGAATAGTTATTAAAGAAATAATTGAAAGTATTACTATAACCCCTAAAAGTTCGATTAAAGTAAAACCATTTTTTTTCATATTATCACCTACTATTAGTATATCAAGAAATAAAAATAAAAAAAAGAAAAAAGTAAAGTTTTTACATCACTTTACTTCATCAATATTAAAATCCTCAAGCTCACCATTTTCTGAAACAATCTTATTAACCTTTTCCTCAATAGTTTTAAGCTCATCATCACATTCTTTAACAAGCTTCATCGCTTCAGTATATTTTTTTATAGATTCATCTAAAGGAACATCGCCATTTTCTAAAGTAGTAATTATTTCCTCAAGTTCTTGAAGTTTATCTTCAAATTTCTTTTTATTTTCCATACTTTTCCTCCTTAACTTCATTCACAATAGCTTTTATAAAACCATCAGAAACTCTAACAGAAATTAAATCACCTTCCGAAATTTTCTTAACACTTTTTATCATATTACTATCCAGGTAAGTTATACTATACCCTCTGCCTAAAATATTTAAAGGATTTAAAAGTTCTAATTTATCAATTATATTTTTTAAAAAAACCTGTTTATCTTTATAAATAATATTAGGGTTAGTAATTATATAACTTTTTTTAATAAGCCTAATTTTCTCTTTTTTATCATTAACTTTTTTCAAAATCAAATCATTAATTTTATCAGCCATTACATCAAGTTTTTGTTTTTTATTATCAAAAAGTACCATCGGATTTTTAATTACAAAAGAGTTTTTAACCGAATCCAAATATAATTTCTGATAGTTTATTTTTTTAACAATACTTTCATTAAGCCTTATAGCAAGATTATTTATATGACTTTTAAGATCAGCCATATTAGGAACCGCAAGTTCTGCAGCGGCTGTTGGAGTTGGAGCCCTTAAATCTGCGACAAAATCAGCAATAGTAAAATCTATTTCATGCCCAACCGCACTTATAATAGGAATTTGGCATTCATAAATTGCCCTAGCCACTACTTCCTCATTAAAAGCCCACAAATCTTCTATAGAGCCTCCACCACGGCCTACAATTAAAACATCTAATCCGTAATTTTCAGCTTTCTTAATATTAAGTGCGATATCATCCTTAGCCTTGTCGCCTTGCACTAAAGTAGGAAACAAAATGGTTTGAGCATTAGGAAATCGTCTTTTAATAGTAGTTATTATATCCCTTATAGCTGCGCCTGTCGGAGCTGTAATAATACCAATTCTTTTAGGAATTTTAGGGATTTTCTTTTTATGCTCATTATCAAATAGTCCTTCTTTAGAAAGCTTTTTCTTAAGTTCTTCAAAAGCTACATATAAATTGCCAACACCATCTTCAACCATTTCATCAACATATATTTGATAATTTCCACTTGCCTCATAAACACTAATTCTACCAGTAACTAAAACCTTCATACCATCTACAGGTTTAAATAAAATTTTAGAAGCATTGCTTCTAAACATAACAGCATTAATCTTACTACCTTCATCCTTAAGAGAAAAATAAAAATGTCCAGAAGAATGATACTTAAAATTAGAAATTTCACCCTTCAAAAATACAACCTGCAAATTCTCATCAAGATCAAACCTTGATTTCAAATACCTTGTAATAGCACTTACAGTTAAATACTTATCATGCATTATCATCACCTTTATCATGATAAATTTTGTCTAAAACGCCATTTATCATTTTTCTAACGCTATCATCGCTATACGCTTTAGCAAGTTCAATTGCCTCATTTATAACTACTATAGGAGGCGTTTCAGTATACAAAAGTTCAAAAATCCCCATTCTAAGAATAGCTATATCGGTATTACCAAGTCTATCAATTGTCCAGCCATCTAAATATTTATTAGCTATTTCATCTATTTCCTTCGTGTGCGTGATTACTCCATAAACAATCTCTTTAATAAATTCATTATCAATATCTGTAGCTTCCTTTATTACATCATCGACATTATACTGCATTTTATTTTTATCATAAACTTCCATTTGATACAAAACTGTCATACATTTTTTCCTAAGTTCACTTCTATTTGCCACATCAATCACCATATATATTGTATCAGAACATAAGACTTAAGTCTATAAATAATAAAAAAAACTCAAACATAAAAGTTTAAGTTTTATATCATTTTGGTAGCCTGTACGGGATTTGGACCCGTGAATGCCGCCTTGAGAGGGCGGTGTGTTAAACCACTTCACCAACAGGCCATAAAAACTTATGTACTAACATTTTAACACATTTAAAACATTAATACAATAAGTTTTAATTCCATAAATGTTCAGGATATATTCCGGTTGGATTATCCTCGGTTTTAACTAACTTTTTAATATTATCTCTTACATTAGCTGTGTCATCTTTATAAGTAACCCCAAGCCATTTAGCCGTCGTTGGTAAAACTTTAACCCTTATTTTACCGCTCTTAATCATCTCATCTAAAACATCAGGAAGTAAAAACTCACAAGTATCCATGTTATCTTTATTATTTTCAAAAAAAGTAACTATTTGCCTTTCAAGCTCTTCAAATATATAAGGAGTAAGACCAAACATTAACATAGACACAGGATGATCAAAACTTACATCATATGCTTCCCTACCATCAAGCGGTTCACAATGAATCAAATCACCATTCCTTGTAACCTTACTTTCAATTACAGATTCTAAATAACCATCTTTCTCCATACATACTCCGCGTTTTACACTGCCAGTTTCAGACAATGTGTCTCCCGCCTTATAACCAATAACACAAAAATCACTATTATCTTTCAAATAATCACTAGCTTTTTTAAAAGCGTCATACCCGAAAAAGTCATCAGCTGATATTATAGCAAAATTTTCATGAACTTTATCTTTTGCGCATAATATAGCATGGCCAGTTCCATAAGGCTTTACCCTATCTTTTGGATAATTAAAACCACTTGGAAGATTATTATTGTTTTGAAAAACATATTCCACTTTTATATAAGGCTCAACTCTAGAACCGATAGTTTCTTTAAATATTTTAAAATTTTCCTCTTTTATTATAAAAACTACTTTATTAAATCCAGCCTTTTTAGCATCATAAATAGAATAATCAATTATAAATTCTCCATTAGGCCCCATTGGCTCCACCTGCTTGAGACCTCCAAATCTACTACCCATACCGGCCGCTAAAATAACTAAAGTTAAATCTTTCATAAATATCTCCTACTTTATTAAATTATAAGTATCTCTAGCAATCATTAATTCTTCGTCAGTTGCAATAACATAAACATCAATTTTAGACTTCTCAGTGCTTATTTTAAATAATGAACCACGTTTATTATTAGCTTCTGGATCAATTTTAACCCCTAAACACTCAAGTCTATTACATACATCTTCCCTTGTAAGTGGGCCATTTTCACCAATACCAGCAGTAAATACAATAACATCAGCTCCACCTAGTAACACATAATATTGAGCAATATAATCGACAATTCTTCTTGAAAATTTTCCAAAAGCAAGTTTCGCTTTTTCATTTCCTTTTTCAACTTCTGATTCTATATCGCGCATATCACTACTTACTTCGCTAAGACCCAAAAGACCACTTTTTTTATTTAAAGCATTAAGCATTTCATCAACATCAATGCCTTCCTTTTTCATAACAAACGGAACAATTGATGGATCAACATCCCCAGAACGAGTACCCATCATAACCCCTGCTAAAGGTGTGAATCCCATAGAAGTATCAACACATTTACCATCTTTAATCGCACAAATTGAAGCCCCACTACCAATATGACAACTTATAATTTTTAAATCTTTTCGGTTATATATATTTTCAACAGTTTCAGCAATAAATCTATGACTAGTACCGTGAGCCCCATATTTTCTAACGCCATATTTCGTATACCATTCATAAGGAACCGCATACATATAAGATTCAGGATTCATTGATTGATGGAAAGCAGTATCAAATACTACAATCATAGGTACATTAGGTAAAACTTTTTGAAACGCCTTAATACCTGCCACATTAGCTCCATTATGAAGCGGTGCAAGCTCAATAATAGACTCTAACTTTTCCATTACTTCGTCATCAACAACAACAGATCTATCAAATAAATCTTTACCATTTACTATTCTGTGTCCTACTCCACCTATTTCATCTAAAGACTCAACAATATGAAGTTCATGTAACTTATCCAAAAGTAAATTAACAGCCATAGTATGATCTTTCATTAAAGCTTCACCCTTATGTTTTTCGCCATTATACTTAATTGTATAAGCACTTCCTTCAATTCCTATTCTTTCAAACAAACCAGAAGCAATTACATCCTCAGTTTCCATATCAAACAAACTAAATTTAAGAGAACTACTTCCCGCATTAACAGATAATATTTTCATTTTATTCCTTCTTTCTTTTTGCCATATTTATTTTATCATATTTTAAAAAAATATCATAGAAAAACTTAAAGGAATTCCTTTAAGTTTCAAAATTAAACTCCACATTTTTAATATTGCTTAAATTATTTTTAGTTTCCATAGTGATTATTTTATATTCACCAGCTGCAATACCATCACCAATATAACTGTTAAAACTAATAGAATTATCACCTGTTAACCTTACAGTTATTAAAGGCAAATTAACATCGTAATTATTTGTATTAATAACCCGTGCCGTAAAATAGTAAATATCACGTTTAGAATAAATCTTAATTTTCTCAAAATTTAAACCATTAACTATTTGATTATCATAATTCAAATTTATATTTTTTAAAGCCTCTTTCTTCGGCCTATTTATTAAAAATATAATGCTTACGATCAAAACTAAACTAAAAACAATTAAAACAACTTTCCAAAGTTTTATACCAGTAATTTCCTTCTCTTCCATAAATTAGCCTCGTGAAGCTGGCCAAGTTTTAACAATATCGCAGCTGCTGCTAGAAGGCGCTGGATCTGGCATCTTCATTCTGACTATTGTTGGAACTTTAAAAGCCTTACCAAAAGCCATACAAGTTCCTGGTTGCAGTGTCTTTTGCTTTTCAACAATCTCGGCACTTATATTTGGAAGCATTTTTCTAATATACTCAACATCTCTTGGATGATTTAGTTTAAATATAAGAAAGTTCGCACACTGTGAAATAACTGTTTCAGATATTTCAACCGGTCTTTGAGAAATCAAATTAAATATAAGTCCATATTTTCTTCCCTCTTTAGCTGCTCTTTCAAATATATTATACCCGATCAAATCAACATCAGTATCATTTTGAACATACCTATGAGCTTCTTCAACAAAAATATGAAATGGAATTGAAGCTCTATCTTTTAATCTTTTACTAAAGTTAAAAAGCATTTTGGTATATATCTTAGTTACTACTTTAGCAAACCAATCTTCAACATCTTCCAAGTTAAAGTTTATAACCTGAGCCTTTTTACCAGAAGCTGAAACCAAAGAAGCAATATAATTTTCAATAGTTATAAAATTAGGATATCTTAAATATTTTGAATTTTCAGAAATTGTAAGAGAATGAAGTCTTACCTTTAACGTTATCGCATCTGCATAAGTTTCCTCATTATTTAAAAGTCCTTCACTAATTAAAGTAAATTCTAAAGCCTTTTCCAAATCTTCCAAAGTAAAATATTTAATTTCCGTTGGCTCATAAGTGTCTAAAGAATCATCAATAAAACTAGTAATATATTCTGTCATTAAATTACTTTCCGGAAAATTTCCTTGTGTATCAATAACAAAACAATCCCTAAATTTACGAACATACCCAATACCTTGAACAGGAGCCTCTAAATTAAACTCCTTAGTAGAACATGTAGCTAATATTTTAAATACATCATTTCGCTTACTACTTGAAGTTTGATTAGTATATAAAATTGTCATAATCGCTTTAGCAATCAAATGATTTTTATATCTAACAGAAAGATCATCATCAGAAGCAAATATAGTGACAAGTTTAAGCATCCTTTCAATAATTGTAAGCTGGGAATGCTTATCAGCTCTTAAAAGTAAAGCATAATCATCAATATCTAAAAGCCAAATAGGCACACTTAAAATTTCGCCATCAGTCTGCAACATATTAGTAGTATAAAACTTAAATTTTAAATTAGGATTTATTTGATCTATATTTTGAAGAGCATTATGGTATTCCCCATAAGCATCAAATATAAAGAAATTTGACCTAAAAGGAAGTAGTTTTGGATTAGCAAAAATATTTTGAAGAAGCCTTGCGACTCCACAAGATTTACCAGAACCACTATTACCAAAAATAGCCATGTGACTGCTAAATAAATCATTAATATCCGCTCTTATCTCTCTTCCATCATAAAGCGGACTTTCACCTATTACAAACGTAGAAGGTGTATCATCGCCTAAAAGAAGCCCAACTTCTTCCTGACTTATCATTCTTAATTCAGCATTAAAAGTTGGTTTTCTAATAACACCACCTATAAACTTACCATTTTCAATTTCCCCTAAAAATCTAATTTTAATTAATTCTGCGCCTAAATCTTCAACTTCACCAACTACTTTTTTATCACCATCGGCAAAAACAACATGCATATTCATAATGTTAGTAGATAAACTACCATCCTTAGGAGTCTCTACATGAGCCTCCGTATCACTTATGTAAACTATTTTTCCAAACATATATATACCTCCTTATATTAATTCCTCTATTTTTTTTCTAGTATCTTCATCAACATTTTCAAGAAGCCTTTTTATTCTCAAAGCTTTATCATAATTTTTTAAAACTTTTTCAAACTCTCTTAATTTTCTTTCAGCATCCTTTATCACATTATGAATTGCTGTCCTACTTACATTTTTATTTTCACTAATCTCTGACAAACTAAGATTATCAAAATAATAATCTTTAAAATATTCCTTTTGCTTATCAGTAAGAAGTTCTCCATAATAATCATATAAGCCAATCATATAAAATGTCTTAATTTCCGATGGCATTAAATACCCCCAGTCCAATCACATAAATACCAACAATTAAATAAATAAATGTCATATATTTTCGTTTATAAAACACTTTATTATTATAACTCATAACAAGTAATAATAATCCCATAATTATATAAGTATATGAATAATTATTAGTTATAAAAGATGAAATAAGAAAGCAAATTAACAAAATCAATAAAATAAACTGCATTACCAAACTATACTTTTTCATTCATCAATCCCCTTAAATAATCCATATATATACTTTTCAATATCAAAAACTCTTAAATCGTCTTTCTTTTCACCAAGTCCAACATATTTAACTGGAATATTAGTTTCATCTTTAATAGCCAAAACAATACCACCTTTAGCGGTTCCATCAAGTTTAGTTAAAACAATACCTGTAATATTAGTGATTTCTTTAAAATTTTTAGCTTGACTTATCCCATTTTGACCAGTAGTTGCATCAATAACAAGTAAAGTTTCATGTGGCGAATCTGGGACAAGCTTGCCAATTACTCTATTAATTTTTTCAAGTTCTTTCATTAAATTAACTTTATTTTGAAGTCTTCCAGCCGTGTCTACTAAAACAACATCATAATTTTCTTCCTTAGCTTTACTAACGCCATCATACATCACACTAACTGGATCAGCATTTTCTTTATATACAATATCACAATCAGTTCTTAAAGCCCACTCTTTAAGTTGCTCAGTAGCCCCAGCTCTAAAAGTATCACCAGCAATCATCAGTACTTTTTTACCCTCTTCTTTTAATTTATAAGCAAGTTTGCCAATTGTCGTTGTTTTTCCAGCGCCGTTAACTCCAACAAACAAAACAATTGTTGGCCCCGTTTTCGCATAATTTATCTTATTAACTATAATATTATTACCGACATATATAATAAACATTTCATCAACAATTATATTTTTAAGTTCTTCTGGTGTTTTAATATTTTCTTTTTTTACTCTTTTCTTTAATCTATCAATTATATCCATTACCGTATTAACACCTATATCGGACATAATTAATATTTCCTCTAAATTTTCAAAATAATCATCATCAACCACACTATGACTTTTATTTAAGCTAAGTAAAGCCTCCAAAAAATTATTTCTAGTCTTCTCTAGACCTTTATCGTAAAGTTCAACTTCCTTTTTTTCCTCTTTTTTAAATATGTTTTTAAATTTGTCAAATAATCCCATGTATATCATCCTAACTAATATAATTTTACACTATTTTTTTTCAAAATACAATAAAATATACCTAATAAAGCCAAAAACCATTAAAAAGAAAAACAATAAAAACTGCTGCTTTATACGTTATTAAAAGCCAGCTTGCCAAAAACTAAAAAAAAAGATATAATGTTATAGTCAGTTTTAACTTTAAAGAAAGGAGAAATTATGAAATTTAATAAAAGCGAAACATATATATTCGCTTTAGGAGGACTTGGAGAAGTCGGAAAAAATATGTATTGTGTAATGCATAATGACGAATTAATTATTATTGATGCGGGTGTCATATTCCCAGGCGGTGAACTAATGGGAATTGACTATGTTATTCCTGATTTTACATTTTTAAAACAAAACGAATCAAAAATAAAGGGGCTTTTTATAACTCATGGGCACGAAGATCACATTGGTGCAATCCCATTTTTATTATCTGAAGTTAATATTCCAGCAATATATGCTCCTAACCAAGCTGCTGCCCTAATTAGAAAAAAGCTTGAAGATAGAAGCATTAAATATAATAATTTATTTGTATATGAAGAAAAAAATATATATAAATTTAAAGAAACTACAGTTGAGTTTTATCGTACAACTCACTCTATTCCAGATTCACACGGAATCGTAGTCCATACTCCAAACGGAACAATCATGACTACTGGTGACTTTAAATTTGACCTAACTCCAATCGGACCAATTGCGAATTTACACAAAATAGCTAAGCTAGGAAGCAAAGGAGTAACATTACTATTAAGCGACAGTACAAACGCGATGAATGAAGGAATAAGTACTAGTGAATCAAAAGTTGATAGTGCTTTAGACGATTTATTTTCAAAACATAATAGTAGAATAATAATCGCTACCTTCGCATCAAATATTTATAGATTAAAGCACATCGTAGATACATGCAAAAGACACGGAAGAAAAATTGCTGTTTTCGGTAGAAGCATGGAAAACAACATTGAAATTTCGATCGAAGGTGGGTACATAAAACACAAAGAAATATTTATTACACCAGAAGAAGCCAATAATTTACCAAACGAAAAAGTATGCATTTTGTGTACTGGTACTCAAGGTGAACCACTAGCAGCTTTAAGCAGACTAGCAAGCGGCACCCACAAACAAATTAAACTTCAAAGTGATGACATAGTCGTTTTCTCATCATCAGCAATTCCTGGTAATGCATTAAGTATATCAAGAACAATTAACAAATTATGCTTAAAAGGAATAACAGTCTATACCAACACTTCTTTAAGTGACATTCATGCATCGGGTCACGGAAATGAAGAAGAACTAAAGTGGATGATTAGACTAGCAAATCCAAAATATTTTATGCCATTTCATGGAGAATATCGAATGTTAAAAAAACATACTGATATTGCTGTAAGCTGTGGCATGCCAAAAGAAAACACCTTTGTTCTAGGTAACGGTGATGTATTATCAATGAAAAATGGCATAATAAAAAAAGCAGGCTTTATTCAAGCCGGTGACATTTATGTTGACGGAAATCGTGTTGGTGAAGTAAGTAACGCTGTTATGAAAGACCGTAAAATTATGGCTATGGACGGAATCGTTGTTATTGTTGCTAATATGGATATGAAAGATGGCAAATTACTATCATCACCAAGCATTATAACTAGAGGTTTTGTCCTAGTTAACGACAACATAGAGCTTTTAAAAAAGCTTGAAAATCTAGCTAAAGATGCTATAAATAATAAAATAAAAAATGGAGCTAACTATTCAGACATCAAAGCAGAAATTTCAAATACTATTTCAAATTATATAAACTTACATACCGGAAGAAAACCTATAATACTTCCTGTTATAATGGATATTAAAAAAGGCGTTAAAAATTAACGTCTTTTAGCATTCACCATCTTTAAGCTCATATTTATTGCCATTTTTTACAACCTT
>CAMNJS010000009.1 GCA_946541645.1 uncultured Bacillota bacterium
GGGTTTGCGAGTTATTTACCACAACATTGCTTATATTTTTTACCACTGCCACATGGGCAAGGGTCATTACGACCTACTTTTTTTACTCTCTTTGGTGTTTGTTTTTTATTTTTGCTTTTATCTTCATTAGGTGTTCCTTCTATTACTTGTTCTCTGCTGGTATTTTGTCTAATCTCAGCATTTAATAAATATCTTGTTGTGTCTTGAGCAATAGAGGCCAAAAGATTATCAAACATTTCATATCCTTCAGCAGTATATGCTCTTAAAGGATCTTCTTGGGCATATTGTCTTAGATAAATACCTTCTCTAAGAAGAGCCATGGCGTTAATATGATCCATCCAATGAGTATCAATTACTCTTAAAGTGATTGCTTTTTCAAATTCATTTTTTAATTCATCTGGGAATTCTGATAATTTCTTTTCATATTCCTCTACTATTTTTTCATAAATAGTGTCAATTAGTGATTCTGGATCTAATTCTTCTAAATCCTCTACTTTTAAATCATTTCTTAGTAAGTTTTCATTAACGTTTTCTAATATTTCACTAACATCAGTTCCAGTTAATTTATCGTTTTCTATTAGATGACTGTTAACAATATTAGTGATGTGGTTTTTAAAATGGCTTAAAGTTGTACTATGTATAGATTCACTATCTAGTATTTCATTTCTTTGAGCATATATTATCATTCTTTGGTTATTGATAACGTCATCATATTCTAGCAAATGTTTTCTTGTATCAAAGTTGTTTCCCTCAACTCTTTTTTGGGCTGATTCAATTGATCTTGATAAGGCTTTACTTCTGATTGAAAGTTCTCCGTCAAAGCCCACTTTTTGAAGTAAAGCTTTTGCACTATCAGTGCCGAATCTAACCATTAGGTCATCTTCGAATGATACACAGAATTGAGTCATTCCTGGATCTCCTTGACGTCCAGAACGTCCTCTTAATTGGTTATCTATACGTCTTGATTCATGCCTTTCGGTTCCAAGAACACATAGTCCGCCTAATTCTATAACACCTTTACCAAGCTTGATATCGGTTCCACGTCCTGCCATGTTAGTAGCAATTGTAACTGCACCTTTTTCTCCGGCTTTAGCTATAATTTCTGCTTCTCTGGCATTGTTTTTGGCGTTTAATACTTCGTGTGGAATTCCTTCTTTTTTTAGCATTCTGCTTATAAGTTCACTGTTTTCAACGGCAACAGTACCAACTAGAATTGGCTGTCCTTTAGCATGCCTTTCTTTTATTTCTTTTACTATTGCTCTATATTTTCCTTCTGCAGTAGCAAAAATAAGGTCTCCGAAGTCTTCACGAATTATTGGTTTATTTGTTGGAATTTGGATAACATACATGTTATATATATCTCTAAATTCCTCTTCTTCTGTCTTGGCAGTACCTGTCATTCCGGCTAGTTTTTTATACATTCTAAATAAATTTTGGAATGTAATTGTAGCTAGCGTTTTTGTTTCTTCATTTATTTGTACACCTTCCTTGGCTTCGATTGCTTGATGTAATCCTTCTGAGAAATTTCTTCCTGGCATAAGTCTTCCAGTAAACTGATCGACTATAACTATTTTGCCATCTTGAACAACATAATCAAAGTCTTTTTTCATGCTGTAGTTAGCATGAAGTGCTTGGTTAATGAAGTGTACTAAAGTGGCATGTTCAATGTCATATAAGTTTTCAACTTTAAAGAATTTTTCAGCTTTTTTTATTCCTTCTGCATCTAATGATGTGGCTTTTGTTTTTTCATCATAAATATATCCATTATTTTCTTTTAAAGTTTTAACGAATTTATCGGCATTAGTATAAAGGTTAGCTGATTGCATGCTTCCACCTGAAATAATTAGTGGGGTTCTAGCCTCATCTATTAATACTGAGTCAACTTCATCGATAATAACAAAGTTAAGTGGTCTTTGTACTCTATCTTCAGCTTTAACAACCATGTTATCTCTTAGATAGTCAAATCCTATTTCATTATTTGTAGAATACATTATATCGCAGGCATACGCTTCCCTTTTTTGTTCTGGAGTATATTCTCTATAGTTTATACCGACTGTAAGTCCTAAAAATTCATGAATTTTTCCCATCCAGTTGGCATCACGACCAGCCAAATATTCATTAACTGTGATTATGTGTACACCTTCGCCTGTTAGGGCATTTAAATAGGCCGGCAAAATAGAAGTTAATGTCTTTCCTTCACCAGTTTTCATCTCAGCAATGTTACCGTAATGAATAGCTAGGCCTCCTAATAACTGTACATAATAAGGTTTTTCACCTATTACTCTGTAAGCCGCTTCTCTTGCAACTGCGAAAGCTTCTACTTTTATATCTTCTAAGGTTTCTCCTTTTTTTAGTCTTTCTTTAAATTCGGCTGTTTTAGCTTTTAATTCTTTGTCTGTTAATTTAGACATTTCTTCATCTAAAGCATCTATTTCATCAGCTATTTTTTGAAAACGTTCAAGCTCTTTATATTCGTGATCAAATATTTTTTTTAAGAAGTTCATAATTTTCATCCTTTCGTCTATACAGTATTTTACCAAAAAATAAGGAAAATTCCTAGTGTTTACTTTAAAAATTTAAAAAATCGCATTTAAGCGATTTTATTTTTCTTTGATTAAACCGTAGTTTCCATCTTCTCTTTTATATACGACCTCAATATCTCCGTTTTTATCATTTCTAAATATGAAGAATGAGTGGTCTATTAAATTCATTTGAAGAATAGCTTCTTCTTCACTCATCGGTTTTAATTCGATAGCTTTCTTTTTAACAATTTTACTCTTATCTTTTTCTTCTTTTTCAATTTCAAAGTTAGTGACAAAACCGGCCATTTTATCTTTTGTTGATTTTTTGCTCATTCTAGTCTTGTTTTTTCTTATTTGTCTTTCTAGTTTGTCGACAATTAAATCAATAGCTGCGAATGGGTCTTTGTGACTTTCTTCAGCCCTTAAAATCATTCTTTTAACTGGTATCGTTACCTCTACCTTTTGAACTGGTTCATGATTTGTAAAGACTACTGTTGCGGTAAATTCATCTGGATTTAGAAAAAATTTGTCAAGCTTTGAAATCTTTTCCTCAACATAGTTTTTTAAGTCTTCTGTAACTTTGACTTTCTTACCACGAACAACATATTTCATTTTATCACCTTCCGATTATATTATATCATATTTTTTGTGTTAAATATACAGTTTTATTGTGTGATATTGTGGGATTTTTTGTGCAGATGAAACGACGCTAATATAGTTTTTAATGGTTTTATCTTTTCTTTTTTAATATTGTTTCTTTTTCTTGTTTATCATATCCAGTCACGAAAGCTTTTTCAAGTTCTCTTGAAATTTTAGAATGTAATATATGCGTGATAGTTGCGTTCGGGCAATAATACCCTTTTTCAATAGTTCTGTCACTTGAAAAATCGTGTAACTTGCTTTCACCATCTTTTATTTGTAACCAAAGTCTTGAATCCTGAGATGAAATAATGGTTTGTATTAACATTTCTGTATTTTTAAACCTAGTATTATATATTAAGCCTTGTTTTTTAAACAAAACATATTTTTGTACCAATTTTAATATCGCTTTAAAATCTAGGTCGCAGCTGCAATAAATTCTTGTTCTTAGCATCCCGTAATATTTATCAATTTCTATGGAGTCTACCATTAACTGATCGGCGGTTTCACATAAATATTTTGCAAATTCTTCATCAGGTAAGAATCCAATATAGCTTTCGCCTTTCCCATGATGTCCCTTACAGCTTGTGTATGTTTTTATATTATTTTGAAAACAAAACCTCAACAAATCTGTTAGGTTTGTTGATCCTTCGCCAAATAAAGCAGCGTATTTTTCAATTGATTCTTTTGGAATGTCTCCATAATATGCATGTCCAAAAGTATATTTTTCTAAATTACTTTCCATCTTATCACTTCTTTGCTGTTATTATATCATAATCTTTATAATAAATATAAAATTTTATTATGCCTTTTTATATAATAAAAAAACTACACTAATGCAGTTTTTATTTCGACAACATTTTTAGCTTGTAATCCTTTGTCAGTTCTTACTAGCTCAAATTCGACATATTGTCCCTCAACTAATGTTTTGTAGCCTGGTGTAAGGATTGCTGAATAATGAACGAAAATGTCTTCTTCATCATTATATTCAATAAATCCGAAGCCTTTTTCATTATTAAACCATTTAACTTTGCCTCTCACTCCTACATCTCCCTTCTAGTAATTCTCTTACAATAATAATATACTGCATTTGGGCCCTGTTTGCCATGAAATCAATACTACAAATTCCGACATTACGCGCGGGTTATGAGTCGACAAAATTCATTTTACTATTTGGGGTTGTTTATTTCTTCTCCTCTGTCCCAATGTGATTATTTGTTGTCTAAATGCTAACAAGTGTAACGAGTCGTTGTACTCGTTACACTTGTTAAGATAGTGTCTTTGCTGTTTATACACTTTTTAATATTTAAGCTTTTTATGGTGGTATTTTTATTTTGAAGGTAGGCATTAATATGAAAGATTTTGTTATTAATAATTCGCTTAAGATAATAAAAAATAATTATCCTGATTATTCCGATGAAAAAATGGAAATTTTGGAATACGGACTAACAGGTTTTTATATGTTTATTTCGAAAACAATTATTATATTTTTGGTAGCCTATTTCCTTGGAATATTTAAGGAATTAATCATTTTTATGATTATATATAATGCAATACGAAGTTGTTCATTTGGAATGCATGCCTCATCTAGCACGGTATGTCTGGTGGCTTCATCTGTAACGTTTTTAACAGCTGCTTATATTAGTAAACTACTTGTTTTACCGTTATGGTTTAAGATTTTGTTTGGACTACTTTCAACTATTTATATTTTTAAATATAGCCCAGCTGATACGGAGAAAAGACCTATAGTTAGTCCTAAAAGGCGGATGGTTTATAAAATTATTTCTACAATTGTTGCTGCCACAATGGTTATTTGCTCTTTTGTTTTAAAAGACGTCTTTATAACAAATAGCTGCATATTAGCTCTAATAATACAATGTGTGATGATTTCTCCTATAACTTATAGACTCGCTAATCAGCAGTATGATAATTACAAATATTATCATGTAAGTTAAGGTTTAAATTTTTATTTAAACATAGATAAAAGAATGAAAGGAGGAAAGAAAATGAGTTTTATTGCTTCAGTTTTATCAGGATTTGCTGGTTTGTTTGCAAATGCTAGTTCAGTTGCTTGTTCTTGGTTTTGGTATGACGAACCAAAATGTCCAAAAAGCTTAATTAAATAAAAAATGTAGAAACCTACATTTTTATTTTTAATGTTTGAGTAAATTTATCACCGTTTATTCTTTTTTCATTTTTTAAAAATTTTGAATTTTCAGATATAATCTGTTCTACCAGTGAAAGACCATAACCATGTCCATCGCCTTTGGTTGTATATTTTCTCATGCCTAGTTTATTTATATCAAGCATTCCTTTAAAGTTATTTGTTATATCAATATTAAGATAACCATCCATAATATAAAATTCAACATCAATATTTTTCTTTCTTAATTTTCTTACAGCTTCTATAGCATTATCTAAAAATACACCCAATATTTTACAAATATTTAGGGTTAAATCTTCGCCCAAGTTTATTAAATCTGCTGTTCTAACATCGTTAGCTATATCGAGCGTATATTTTATTTTATAATTATCCATTAAAGTAAGTTTAGAATATATAGTAGCTCTAAGCCCTCCTTCTGGTATTTTAGATGTTTTATACATTATTTTTTCGTTATCTTTAATTTTGTTATCTACTAGTTTATCAATATACTCTACAACTGTTTTGTCATTTGTGATAATCATATTTCTTACTGTCATAAGTTCATTTTTGTTTTCATGATTATTTACTCTATATTTATCAATCATAGATTCATATTCTTTTAAACTTGATATGCTCGTTTGGTACTTATCAGATATATTTTTGTAATTATTTTTAGCATTTATAAATCTTGATATTACGAATATGAAAATAAGTGTGATAATTGTGTTTGTAACAATGACTATTGATAATGGCATTTTTATATAACTTTCGATTGTAGAAAATATTATTATAATTATGATCATTAATGAATATAATACTATTTCATTATTTTTTATCGCTTTTATTGATTTTAGTGTCTTATTATAAATAATTTGTGGTACCTTCATTTTTATAATTAATATACCTACTATACTGACAAAGCTATTTGATAATATGTTCATTAATATTGTATTATCATCTCCAATAATAATATTGATTATAAATGAATATATCATTTCGTAAACTGCCATGCTTATTTCTAATAATATAAATACAAGACACGCTTTTTGTACATTTTTATCAACTATGAGGTATATTATAGTTACTAGAACTATGAAGCTTAATATAAATTTTATTGATTGGGGGCAGAAATAGTTTGTAATTAATGTAAAAACTGTCATAAATAAAATTGTTATAATATTTCTTTTATCTGTCAGTTCAAATTTTTTACCAACCAAACTGTGGCAAAAATAGATGCAATAAAAGTTTATAAGGATATTACTTATTATAAAAAATAAAAGCATTACTATGTTCATCTTATATCAACTCCTTATCAAAACGAGTAGAAATTAGATCACTTTTCATTCCATTGTCAAAGGTGACTATTCTTTTTGATTTGTTAAAACTGGTTATTCTTTTTTTATTCATTATGCAGGCTCTGTGTGTTTTTATGAAATTGTCATTTAACATTTCTTCTATTTGATTTAGGTTTTTCCCTACTTTAAATTCATTATAATCAGTTATTATTACGCATTTTCTATCAATACTATCTCTTGTAATATATAAAATGTCATCTAAGGGAATCGAATACATGATACCATTATCTTTAAATCTTATGGTTTTTCTAACTTTAAACATTTTTAATGATTTATCTAAAGCTTTATTTAATCTTTGCTCACAATTATCAAATTTATTTATAAATGATAGAAATATAAAATCATTTTTCATTACTACGCCGCCTAATTCTTCATGTCCAGTCAAAAAAATTAACACGCTATCAACATCTTTATGTCTGATGATTCTAGCTATGTCAATCCCTGATCTTGTCGGTGTTTCAATGTCTAAAATATATATCTTAAACGGCATTTTTTTGTTTACTATTTCTAAAAAGTTGTCATCATAGTCTTTGAAAATATGGGTTTTATATTCTAATTTGTTTTTCATCATATATTTTGAAACAATGTTTTCAATCGTTTCTCTATCTTTTTTTATGTCATCACATATGATAAAATTTAACATATAGTTTACCTTCTTTCAGTTATCTAGGAAAAATATAACATATTTTATTAAAAATTACAATAAAAAAAGTAAGATTTTTCTTACTTTAATTTTATGCGAGATGCACTATTTTGGCTATTATACGTTTCCATTACATCTTGGGTGTAGCTGTTAAATCCATCTTTCAAGTCATTCCATAATTCTACGCCGCCAACGCCTAAATTTACTAACCAGTCATAAATTCTTTCTTTGTACTCTGGAAATAATGTTTCTATCCACTCGTCTAGTTCTATTAAAGATTGCATGACGTTTTTTTTGGCTTCTGTGCTTAATTGTTTAAATGTTATGCCATTAATTTCTTTTCCGTTGAACACAAAGTCAAGTAGCATTTTTAGTTTTTCTTTACATATGCTTAATTTGGTTTGAAATTCTTCACTATTCCATTTATCGCTGGCATAGTTTTTTAATTCATTAAATCCATTTTGTAAATCGATAAGATAATCATTTATTACTTTATCACTATCTATATTTACTGTGTCAGGATTTTCTACTATATTTTCTTCTGATATAATATCCGGTTGTCCTATAGGTTCTACTATGTTTTCTTCTGGTATAATACTAGTTTGTTCTATAGGTTCTACAGGTGCTATGTCATCTTGGAATGATATTTCTTCAGGTTGTTTTGGAGTTATTTCATTTTCTTTCAAAGTATTGGTGCAGTTCATTAATGAAAAAGTTAAGGCTGCTCCAGCAAATAACATTACTATGTTTTCCTTAGTTAGTTTAAATTTTTCCATACCCCTCACCTCGGTTATATATTATATCACTTTTTATATTTTTTTCAAATTTAAACTCCTCCTATTTCTCCTTTGTGGCGAAGGTAGATTTTTCTTATGAAATCTACTGGTATTACTGTCATTGATAAAATAATCATTATTTCAAATTCGATAAAATTTAAGCCATATGTTCTAAATATTTCGCCTCCGTAATATATAAGGTATACTTGGACTATCAAAACAAACGAAATAACTGCTAAAAATATTTTGTTTTTTGAAAGATGAGAAAATAAATTTAGTCTATGAGTTCTAGCGTTAAAGCTATTAAATATTCCCATAAAGATGAATAGACCAAAGAACGCTGTCATTAAATATTTATCATTTTGACCATCTCTATATATTTTGTGAATAAACGGGGCTTTTAAGAAGATTATGCACATTATGGCGGAAAATAATCCAGTGAATAAAATTTCACCTAACATGTATCTATTTATAATCATTTCATTTTTGTTTTTAGGTTTTTCTTCCATATATTCTTTTAAGGCCGGTTCATAAGAAAATGCAAGGGCGGCTAAGGTATCCATTACCATATTTATCCACAGCATCTGAATTACTGTAACAGGCGTGTCGACACCGATAAATGGTCCTATTATTGATATGCTTACGGCGCAAATGTTCATGGTAAGCTGAAATATAATAAATTTTCTAATACTTTTAAATATAGTTCTACCATATAGTATGGCTTTTGATATAGAAAGAAGGTTATCATCTAAAATAACTATGTCACTTGCCTCTTTGGCAACTTCAGTTCCTGAGCCCATTGAAAAACCAACATCTGCTTTTTTTAAAGCTGGTGCGTCATTAACTCCGTCCCCAGTCATGCCAACTACTAAACCTCTTTCCTGAGCTAATTTTACTAATTTACTTTTGTCTTGTGGTAATGATCTAGCTAGTATTTTTAGATTAGGGAGGATGTCTTTTATTTCTTCATCTTTCATTTTTTTTAACTCATCACTAGTGATAATTATATCTTTGCTACTTTTTATAAGACCTACTTCTTTACCAATAGCTTTGGCTGTATCTATGTTGTCTCCAGTTATCATTATCGTATTTATCCCGGCTTTGCTTATAAGACTTAACCCTTGAATAGCCTCTTTTCTAATTTCATCTTTTATATATATAAAACCCAAAAGGTTTAGCTTGCTTATACTTTCTATGCTTGCAAAAGCTAAAACTCTTATCCCTTGTTCTGTTGCTTTTTTTACTTTACTTTTTAGATTTTGCTTGTCTATTAAAGTATATTTTTTACCATTATTATAGTAGTAATAACATTTATCTAATATTACTTCAGGGGCGCCTTTTATAAAAGTTATGGTTTTTCCTTCATATTCTATTTGTACTTTTGAATATTTTGTTTCGCTGGAAAACGGAGTTTTATTTAATACTTTATAGTTTATGCTTCCTTCTTTAAAAAAATTTAATATAGCTCTATCTGTTATATTCCCGCCTATAGCTTTTCCATTTCCATAAGTACTTGCATTATTACTCAGTAAAGCTATTTTAGCCATTCTATGATAAATATTATTTTCCTGAAGTTCTTCTTCACTGCGATATATATGTCCGGCAGGGTCTACAATACCAATAACATTTAAATTGCCTTTTGTAATAGTTCCCGTTTTATCTGTAAATAAAACATTTAGGTTCCCGGCTGTTTCAATTCCTGTCATTTTTCTTACTAGTACGTTATTTTTCAGCATCTTTTTCATGTTTGATGATAAAACTAAAGTAATCATCATAGGTAGTCCTTCAGGAACAGCTACGACTATTATTGTAACGCTTAATGTTAGGGCATGAAGAATATGGCCAAACATTACTGGAAAATTAGTTATGGTTTCTTTAATAAGTGTGAAGTTAAAGTTATTATTAATTATTACTACTGAAAACAAATATGATAATGAGACTAATAAGGCCCCAATATATCCTAGTTTGCTTATTTGCTCGGCTAGTTTTACTAGTCTTAGTTTCAATGGGCTGTCTTGCGTTTTTTCTTTGATTTCTTCTGCAAGTTTTCCATAAAAAGTATTATCTCCTACTTTTTCTGCAATCATTGTTGCAGTTCCTGAATAAACTACGGTAGATCTATAAACTTTACTATTTGGCTTTTTTTCTTTTTCTTTCATTTCTCCATTTAAGGATGATTCGTTTACTAAAATATTACCTTTTATTACTTTCCCATCGGCGGGTATTTGATCACCTGATTCAACCTCTATTATGTCTCCTACGACAATATCATTTATATATATTTCTTTTAGATAATTATTTCGTCTTACTTTACTTTTTATCTTTGAGGCATCTGCTTCTAGTTTTTCAAAAGCTTTTTCACTACCGTATTCTGATAGCGTTGATATAAATGAAGCTACAAAAATAGCTATAACTATTCCTATGGTTTCATACCAGTCAAAATTTTGAAATAGGAAAAGTGTTTTTACAGCTAAAGCTATAAGTAATATTTTTATTATAGGATCACCTAATGATGCTATTAACATTTTTATAAAGCTTTCTTTATCTACTTTGCTTATTTCGTTACTTCCGTATTTTTTTCGACTTTCGGCTACTTCTTTTTCTGTTAATCCGTTCATAGCTACCTCCTATAATTAAACTATTAAGAGGTTTTATGTTTTAGAAGATATATTAGTCGACAAAAAAACTACTTTGAAGTAGTTTTCTTTATTAATCCATTTTCTTTTAGCAAATTATAAATGCATGAGTAGCTTCTGGTGTGGTAAAAGTTACAAAATTTTCGGATACTAACGTTACTCTTTTTATATAAATTAATTATTTTTTGTTTTTCTTCCTCACTCATACTATTAATAGGAATTCGGTTTTTATTACCATGAACGTAGTTGATGTTACCGCTAAGGACATCTTTTTTTAATTTTAAAATATATTTAGGATGATATCCGGTTATAACAGCAATTTCTTTGTACGAAAGGAATGTTTTTCCATTCATCTTATCATGTATTAGTTTTACAGCTTCCCTTTTCTTTTCCATATTATCACCTTTGTAAGTAAGATTTTCGAAAAATAGCTATGTTTTTCTACTTTACACTTCTATTTTTTTCGAGCACTGTTATTATAACACATATTATGGCTTTTATAACATCTTTTGTCTTAATGCCACAAATTTTTGGAAGTTATTTACAATTATCATTTATTACTATATTATTAGATATTTGTTTTAATTCTTCTATAAAAATAGATGGGTTACTTTTTTTTACTAGTAAATATGTGTTGTTTCTACTGCGAGTTAGAGCTACATAAAATAATCTTCTTTCTTCGGCGTATTTATATTTGTCAATTTCAGGTTTAACGTACATTAAATATTTACTATCTTTTATTTTTGATGGCAAACTTTTATAATCATCTTCTAAGTTAATAATAACGGTATTTTCCGATTCCAATCCTTTTGATTTGTGTATAGTTAAATATTTCATATTTTGACTTAATTTGGGTACTTTTCCTTTGTCTATATTGTTTCTTCCTAGAATTATTGTATTGGTATTTTTGACTTTATTTAGGACTTCATCCCATATTTCATTTATGTTTTCTTTGTAGTAATAAATATGGATTGGTGTTTTATTTGTTTTATTTGATTTTAATTTTTTGGGAATTTGTTTTTTGTTTTTACAAATAAATTTACTGGTGATTTTTAATAGTTCTTTTGAATTCCTGTATGTTTTTTTTAACTTTATAATTTTAGCTTTTTTAAATATTTTTTTAAAATTTGTAAATATTTCTAAATTACTTCCTGTAAAGCTATAAATTGATTGCCAATCATCGCCTACAGCGAGTAGTTTGGCTCCCGTCTTATTTTGAATTTCTTTTATTAAATTTGCTTTATTTAATGATGTGTCTTGGTATTCATCTATTATAATGTATTTATAATTATCTATTCCTTTATTTTTAATTATTTTTGTGCTTAGGTTTATCATGTCGTTATAATCAATTTTTTGGCGTTTTTTTAGAAAGTACTCATAGTTAATTATTATTCTTTTAACTAATCTTAAAAAATAATAATGCCTTTTTTTCTCATCTGATATATTTGTTTTATTATTTATTTCATTAAATTTTTTAAAATCTTTTATTTTATAATTGTTACTTTTATAAAGACTTATAAATGTTTTTATAGTATTAGTTATTTTTGTTTTTTCGTCTGAGTTAAGTATTATATTATTTTCTAGTTTTTCATATATTGGGTCGGGGTAACCTAGTCTTATAAATTTCTTATTTATTATATAATTTATTCTTTTATATTGTTTTAAGTGCTTATCTATTATCTTGTCTAAATCCTTTTCATCTGCTATCTCAATATTTTTATGTTTTCTTATTATTTCATATCCTAAGCTATGAAATGTTTTTACTTTTATTATTATATTTTCTTTTTTGAGTTTTTCTTCTAGGTTTTTTGCGGCTTCTTTTGTAAATGTCAGACACAATATTTCCTCTGGAGCAATTTGTTTTGTTAAATATTTTATTTTGGCAATTATGGTAAATGTTTTCCCACTTCCAGCACCGGCTATTACTAAATTGTTTCTATTTTTTGTTTTTATTACTTTTTTTTGATATTTATCAATTTTCTTACCATTAACTTTTAAGTCTATAAAAAAACACCTCCTATATAAAATATACGAGATGTTTCTTGATTTTCCTTTTTTATTTTTGTCCTGAGGCAACTATTGTATACATTTCAGCTCTTTCTGCTTCAGTAAGAGCTGTTCCATCACTCTTAGTTATTGATATAACATAGACATTATTGTCGTCAGCTTTTCCATATGAAATATCTAGACTATAGTTTCCTGATTTGATGTCACGTGTTATTAAAAATGGTTTTCCACCATATTCTTTTTCTTCAGTAACTGCGGCTGTCATGTCGTATTGTTCAGCCCCTTCTTGAGCAGATAATGCGGTTTTAATTTGATCTTTCATAGAAACTAATGTGTCATATTTTCCTTCTTGCATCATAACTACGCCAACCCATTTGCTTTGTGGTCCATAAATAAATAATTTGTCATCACTTGTTGATGGTGTTACATTTACTGGAATTGTAAATGTATAACCGTTAAATTCCACTGTTTTTGGCGTTTGTTCTGGAACTGTTTGAGTGTTTTCGTTAGCTGGCTCAGCAGGTGTTTGTCCTGCGTTTTCTTTTTTAGAATCTAATGTAGTTATTACTGCAAGAACGGCGATGACTGCTAAAATAATGATTCCAACAATTAATCCTGCATTATTCTTTTTTTGTTTTATCTCGGTAGTTTGGTTTTCTTCTTTAACTGCATTTCCACAGTTTGTACAAAATCTGTCATCTTCTTTTATTTCTGATCCACATTTTGAACATTTCATGATATTCCTCCTTATTATTATCTTATCATATTTATTTTACTTTTTCTATTTTTTTACGTTTTTTATAACTTCGTTATAATCTTTAAATGGAATCTTGTCGTTTTCGATTATTTGAAATTCTTCATTTCCTTTGCCCAAAACTAATAATATGTCGTTTTCTTCAAGAATTTCTATTCCTTTTTTTATGGCTTCTCTACGGTTTATAACTTTTTCATAGTTATTTGTTTGAACGTCTTTAAGCATGTCTTTTATGATATCCTCTGGATTTTCATATCTTGGATTATCTGTTGTAAAGATAACGTAATCACTTTTTTTAGTGACTAGTTTACCAATTTTTGATCTTTGTTCTTGCCTTTTTTCACCACCGAGACCTATGAGTGTTATTAATCTTGCTTTTGCAAATTCTTTTGTATGATCAATAATGCTTTCTATCATATTTTTATCATAAGCATAATCAATAATTATTAAGCTGTTTTTGTTTTTTACAACCTGATATCTTCCGGCGACTTGTTTTAAATCCGCTGCTTCGTTTATTATGGCATCGTCTGGATAATTTAATATGCTGGCTACCGTGTATGCGGCTAGAAAATTATAAATATTGTAGGAACTCAGTAGTGGGATTTCTACTCTTTTATCATTTATGTTAAACTCTGTAAATTCATATGTTAATCCTATATTAGTTATCTTGTAGTCACTGCCTTCGCCGCCATAAAATATATTGTGATTTTGTGGTAAAGCAAAATAGCTATAATATGGGTCTTTTTTATTTATGATTGCTGTGCCATCTTTTTTTAACATTTTAAATGGTTCTATTTTAGTATTTAAATAGTTTTCATCATCATTTTTAATGAAATTTGTAAATATGACTATGTCAAATCTCAAACCCTCAATATATCGTTTTTGCACAGCTTTACTGGAAATTTCAATGATAATGTTTTCACAATTTTTATCGATTGCTTTATTAATATACTCATATAATTCGTATATGTCTGGAGTTGTGGCTTTTGTTTTAGTTATTTCTCCATCTAAATAAAATCCGTTTGTGCCGATGTTGGCGGTTTTAGAATTTAGGCTATTTAGTAACTGGCAGGTTATGTCTCCAGTTACTGTTTTTCCACTGGTACCCACTATGCCAATTAGTCTTATTTTTTCTAACTTTTCAAAATATAGTTCTTTTAAATAGTTTGTTAAATAAGATCTTGTATCGCTTGTAATAATCGTTTTTACATTGTACTGCATGCCATTACTTATAATGCATGCTGCTCCTCTATCTATAGCTTCTTCGGCGTGTTTTTCAGCTTCATTACTATCTAAAATGAGAAAAGTGTCACCAGGGTTTACTTCTTTAGAATTTACTCGTAACATCTTATCCCGCCTTTTCTATTTTTTTATCTATAGGTTTTAATATTTTATTTGCTATATAAATTACTGGATAAGATAAATATGTAATGGTATATAAAATTATGTAGTATAATGGGTTGTTGTCAAAGATTAGTCCTGGGCCATGGTAGCTTATATAATCTAAGCAAAACCATATGTTTAATATTACATATATTCCTGAAATTAAGCATATTCTTGTTTTCGCTTTTTTTGTAATTTTAAGTTTTTTATTTGATTTTAATTTATACAAGAATAATATCATGTATACGATAATTGTGCTTATTTCTAGAACTTTAATATCAAAGTTGACGGCGATTATTATTAAAATAATAATTAACAGTTCTGGCGTCATGAAAATATCTTTTGCATTTTTAACAATTCTTTGTCCATATTTTTTGCTATCATATTTATCTTTTTCTAAATAGTAAATTCCTTCTTTATACTTTATTATGCAGTAGCAAAAATAAGTTATTAAGGAAACATAAAAATATATCATTGATTACCTCCAAAAAAAATTTCATACCAAAGTAAAAATACATATATAGTCCATATTTTTCTGCTATTATCCCTTTTACCTTTTTTATGGTCATCTAGTAATTTTAATATTCTTTTAGTTTCAAAAAATTTGTTATTTTTTTCAAACATTGCTTTTATTTGTTTGTAAGTGTCTTCGTCTTTCATCCATTCTCTAATTGGAACGGGAAAACCTAATTTCTTTTTTGTTGATACTTTATCTTCTAACACTTCTCCAGCAATATCTCTAAATATTTTTTTTGTTGTATATTTATCTGTTTTAAATTCTACTGGTAAGCCTAGAGCATAATCAATTAATGGTCTATCTAGAAATGGCACTCTTACTTCTAAAGAGTTTGCCATGCTCATTTTATCTGCTTTTAATAAAATGTCTCCAATTAACCAAAAATTAAAATCGATGTATTGCATTTTGGTAATATCGTCTTTGTTTTTTACTTTTTCATAATATGGTTCTGTAAGTTCTTTAAACCCTTTTGTTCTAGGTTTTGTTATTAATATTTTTTTTATTTCATGGTTATTAAATATAAAAGCATTGCCTACAAATCTATCTTCTAGTTTTTGGCCTCTTCTAACAATGAAATTAAGTCCTCTTTTAGGTGGCAGTAAGCTTGCTATTTTCCCTAAAACATATCTTATTATATATGGCACTTTATAATACCAAGCAGCAGTTAATGGCTCCTGATATATATTATAACCTCCAAATATTTCATCTGCTCCCTCTCCTGACAGTGACACCTTAACATTTTCACTAGCTATTTTTGTAACAAAATATAAGGCAATTGCGGATGAATCAGCTAGGGGCTCATCCATGTAATATAATATGTTGGGAAGGTTTTTGAAGTATTCTTCTTTTGTAATTACTTTATTAATATTTTTTGTGTTAATTTTTTCTGACAAGTCTTCAGCATAACTAATTTCACTATATTTTTTGTTACTAAAGCCTACTGTAAAAGTTTTATCAACGTCGCTTTTTGCGGCTATGTAAGATGAGTCAACGCCACTTGATAGAAATGACCCCACTTCAACATCACTTATTTTATGGGCTTTAATGGAGTCTTCTAATTTTTCCTTAATTCCTTCGCGCCACTGTTCGTATGTTTTGTCTTTATCTTCATCAAATTTTATTTCATAGTATTTTTTTATAGTTAATTTGCCATCTTTATATTTTAAGTAATGGCCTGGCATTAATTTATAGACATTTTTAAAAAAGGTTTCTTCACCGGCACTATACTGAAATGTTAAATAATATTCTAGCATCTTGGTATTTAATTCTTTTTTGAAATGTGGATGGATTAAAAAACTTTTAATTTCTGAGCCAAATAAAAATGTGTTTCCCATTTTGGCATAGTAAAAAGGTTTTATTCCATAAAAATCTCTAGCGGCAAATGTTTCTTTAGTCATTTTGTCATAAATTGCAAAAGCAAACATTCCTCTTAATTTATCTAATATCTTTTCTTTATATTCTTCATATCCGTGTAAAATAACTTCTGTATCTGTATTTGTTTTAAACTTGTGTCCTTTTTTTATTAGTTCTTCTTTTAATTCTTTAAAATTATATATTTCTCCATTGAAAACAATTATTTTGGTTTCATCTTCATTATAAATTGGCTGATCTCCGCTTTTTAAGTCGATGATAGAAAGTCGTCTAAAACCTAAAGCAATATTTTCATCACAGTAGTATCCTTCGGAATCTGGTCCGCGGTGGACGATTAAATCATTCATTTTTTTTATATTATCTTTTTTATCTTTTTCCTTATTTATGTATCCTACAAAGCCACACATAATACTGCCTCCTTGGTTTTTCTATTATCATTTTATCATATATGCTTTTTTTTTTAAAGATTTTCAAATCAAAAAGTTTAGGTCATACCTAAACTTTAATCGTTGATATTTATAGTTTTTGTGATAATGTCTTTTATACTTTGTTTGTTTTTATGCGATGCAGGGAGAAGAAATCCTAGGGTTAATATATCAATTATTATTAGAATTTCTCTAATTAATGATTTAATAAATGATATTTTATTTTCACTTTTGTTTGTAAGTCTTATATTTAAGTATTTTTTGCCTGCGGTTTTTCCTCTTTTGCTTTCAAAAAGTGGGAAATATATTATGTAAATAATTAATGGTATTAGAATTTTAATCGTTTTCTCATTTTCAGTTAAGTAATTTGGCATACTTAAATTTTTTAAAAAATAGTTATAAACATATATAATTATATAACTTGTTATTCCTATTATTACAAGGTCAATAATGTAGGCGACAAATCGTTTTGATAAGCTGGCGTAGTCATGTTTTTCTTCATTAAAACTTACTTTGTTTAAAACATACGTCTTTGTTATTCTATCCGCTAATGTTTGTTTCTTGGGTGGTGAGACGCATACTAGGAATCCTAATCCTAAGGTTAAAATATTTAAAAATTTAGCAATATTTCTAAGTAATGCGGTTCCTAAGGTGATGGGGTTTTCATATTCGTCAGTTACTTCAATACCTACTATTTTTTTACCGATTGAAGCATGCCACGATGTTCTTTCAAAAATAGCTGATGAAAAAACATAGATAAAAGTAAATAATATGGGTCCAATTACGTAATAATTTGTTTTTGTATATTTATCTATAATATATATACTTATGGTTGTAATAATTAGGGATATATATATATCAATTATTCCTGCTACTAATCTTTTGATAAATCCCGCATATTTCCCTTCTTCTAAAAATTTTTGGGTTTCTATTCTCTGAAAAAATTGATCTATTTCTTCAAAGTTGTATTTGCAGTAAGGACATATTTTTAAATCTTCTTCTATCATTCTCCCGCATTTTGGACATCCTTTTGTCATCTTATCACCTTCCATTATATTATAGCAAAAATATAAAAAGAAAAAAACGCTTTTTGGCGTTTTTACCAGTTTGTATATATGTCAATGGTTCCAGAAGCACATCCAGAATCATATACTTTAGCTGGTCCTAATGATGTTTTTACTATAGATCCTTTGGCTAAATAAGATGTACTTGCGGCAACACATATGTATCCATCTTTATCCCTTACTGTTCCATCATCAGCTACATGCCTTCCAGGAATATTTAAAGATGTTCCTGGCAAGACTCTTTGTGAATAATAAGTTTCTTTATGTTCGTTATAGTAAACAACACCTTTTGATTTAGTAAGTTTATTCGCTCCTGTATTATAGGGACTCGAATATTCTAATTTATATGTTCCACTTGCGATAGCGTTTATTAATTCTTCTGTTGTCATTTCACCATAAGATTTTACTGGTTCTGGAGTTTGAACTACTGTTTCTTCTATTTTTTCTTCGGAAACGGTTTCCACTTTTTCTTCTTTTTTTTCTTCTACCTTAGTAGAAGTTTCTTCGGCTACAGTTTCTTTTTTTATTTCTGTTAGAGGGACTTGTTCTTTTTCATTCATGACAATAGCAGTTTCTGATTTTTGGATTTGACTTGATTCGTTATTTACGGTTTTTACTTCTTGCTTTGCTTCTAATGTGTTTGTGGTTGTATAAATAATTATGCGTGGTAAAGCAATTGATATTAATACTCCAAAAATAACAATTCCAGATACTTTTAAATTCTGATTCATGAACATCTCTCCTACTTTCTATCATTAATTTTAACATATATAATTTGGACCGTCAAATTGGCGCTGTTTTGGTATGTTTTAAAAGAAAAAAAGCGATGTTATTTCGCTTTTATTTCATTCATGTATGTCCTTACTTGACTTGCCCATGTTGTACTTCCCGCATATTTAGGGCTCATAGCTTCTGGCGTTGTTAGACCTTTTGAAGTGTAGTTTTTATATAAATTATTCATGTAAGCTCTAATCCCCTCATCAAGGCTTGAAAATCTCGCATATGCGCCTCCACCACATCCTGGTGAGCCTTTCATTCCTCCAACGTTATTACATGTTTTTACTAATCTACTACAGTTCCATTTACATCCTGTTTCATGCATTGATATGGCAACAGCTAAGTAAGGGTCTATACCTAAATCTACTGACATTTTGGCAAATAATTCTCCTTTGCCTTTTAAATCAGAGTTTAGTGTTCTATTTAATTTGTCTGATAATTGCTGAATATTCATACCGTCATAGACGATTTTTTTGGCTTCTTCGGCCTTTCTTTGCTCTTCTTCTATTCTTTTTCTTTCTTCTTCGGCTTTTCTTTTGGCAATTCTTATTTGTCTTATTTTTTCAACGTCTATTTCTAGTTTTAAGGTTGTAGGATTGCCAATATTAGCTAATTCGCTCGATGGTTTTATTTCGAGTAAATCTTGGGGCTTTTGATTTTCGGCATGTACTGTTGGCTCTGTTAGAGCTAAAACAGTCATTATTATAGTTAAAGTAATTGTCACTTTAACAAGCCGTTTGGTTTTCATATTCATCTCTCCTATTTTTTGCAGTCCATCTGCAGAAAACAGGCTTTATTCTAACATTTTTTGATAATTTGGTCAAATTGGTGTTTTTTACATTAAAAAGCCGAATTTTCATTCGGTTTAATTTATACTTTCTAGGTAAGCTATATAAATAGTTTGTTTTGTATCATCATTTTTAGTACACGTTATTAAGGTTAAGGTGTTTTTATTCATATTTCTATATATGGTAACTTCTCCGTCTTTTTCCTCGTAATATATATTGTCTATTTTATATATATATGTTTTTCCTTTGTATATTACTCTTGCAGTATCACCTACTTTTAGCTGATATAGGTGTTTAAAATAAGCAATATGACTTGTTCCTGAGTGAGCAACTAAAATAATATTACCGTTGTTTTCGTCTGGGTAATTAGATGGTTCTAAGAATGTCACATTTTTACTTACATTATTATCTGGATTATTTTTATCATAAAATCCTTGTGATAAATTTATTTTATCTATTTCTAACACGCCTAAATATTCGTCTTCTTGTTTTTCTGGCTCTGGTTCAGGTGTGCTTTCTTCTTTTTCTTCTATATTTTTAGGGGTATTATCGTCAGTTGTCATTAGGGATATTCTTATTTTTTCATAGGCTTTTTCTTTTTTAGATTTTAAATAATCGCTCGATATCAGAAGGACGCCTATTATAATTAGTGTAAAAGTTATAGTTACTACTGCTTTATTACTTATTTTTGACATATTTCCTCCTTTTTCCATTAAGAGTATAGCAAAAATAATATAAAAAGTCTAACTAAAACTGCTTTCGGGTTATAAAATAAATTTTGTCATATTTTAGCACTCTTTCTTGACAAGTGCTAATGGGTGTGCTATAGTTATATAGAAGAAATGGAGGTATATTTATGAATCCAGAAAAAGAATATCAAGAAGGACTTCAAAATCCTTTAGAAAAATACGGTAGAGATATTACTAAAAGCGTCAAAGATGGAAAAGTTGATCCAGTAATTGGGCGAGATGAGGAAATACGTTCTATTAGTAGAATCCTATCTAGGAAAACTAAGAATAATCCAGTTTTAATTGGTGAACCTGGAGTCGGTAAAACAGCAATTGTTGAAGGTCTTGCACAAAGAATAGTAAAGGGCGACGTTCCTAATAGTTTAAAGGATAAAACTCTTTGGGAACTTGACCTTGGTGCGTTAATAGCTGGCGCTAAATATAGAGGTGAATTTGAAGATCGACTTAAAGCTGTTTTAAAAGAGGTTAAAAGCTCTGAAGGTGAAATAATCATGTTCATTGATGAAATTCATATGATTGTTGGTGCTGGAGCTATTGAGGGAGCTATGGATGCAGGAAATATGCTTAAACCTATGCTTGCTCGTGGTGAAATACATTGTATCGGGGCTACTACTTTAAATGAATATAGGAAATATATTGAAAAGGATGGGGCTTTAGAAAGACGTTTTCAAAAGGTACTAGTATCTGAGCCTAATGTCATTGATACGATTACTATTTTACGTGGTTTAAAATCGCGTTTTGAAGTTTACCATGGTGTTTCAATTAAGGATAAGGCGTTAGTGGCCGCTGCAACGCTATCTGATAGATATATAACTGATAGATTCTTACCTGATAAAGCTATCGATCTTGTTGATGAGGCGTGTGCTACTATAAAAGTTCAATTAGAATCTGTGCCAACTTCAATTGATAATTTAACTAGAAAAATTATGCAATTAGAGGTAGAAAAGCAGGCTTTAAAAAAGGAAAAAGATGAATTTTCTAAGAATAGAATTTCTGAAATTGATGATAAGCTTTCTGAACTTAAAGCAAAAGAGAGCGATCTTAGAAACGCCTGGGAAAATGAGAAAAAAATCAATTTAGAAATAAATAGGAAAAAAGAAGAACTTGAAAAAGCTAATACTGAGCTTGAATATGCCGAATCAAAATATGATTATGAAACTATTGCTAGACTTAAGCATGGAACTATACCTAGTTTGGAAAAGGAACTTGCAAATCTTAGAAAAGAAGATAAAAATGCAATATTGAGTGATGTTGTTGATGATGAGTCTATTGCAGCTATTATTTCTAAATGGACAAATATCCCTATCAGCAAGTTGGTTGGAACTGAAAGGGAAAAGCTTCTTAATTTAGAAGAAAACTTGAGTAAACGTGTTAAAGGTCAAAGCGAGGCTTTGCATTTAGTAAGTGAGGCAATTATTAGAGCTAGGGCGGGAATTAAAGACCCTAATAGACCAATTGGTTCCTTTATATTTTTAGGACCCACTGGTGTTGGTAAAACAGAAGTTGCTAAATCGCTTGCTTATGAGTTATTTGACGATGAAAGACATATGATTAGAATTGACATGAGTGAGTATATGGAAAGTCATTCAGTGGCTAGGTTAATTGGTTCTCCTCCAGGTTATGTTGGCTATGATGATGGTGGGCAACTTACTGAAGCAGTGCGAAGAAATCCTTATAGTATAGTTTTGTTTGATGAAATTGAAAAAGCTCACAAGGATGTCTTTAACATTTTGCTTCAAATACTTGATGATGGTAGAATTACTGATTCTCAAGGCAGAACTGTTGATTTTAAAAACACAATTATTATTATGACTTCTAACTTGGGCAGTGATTATATTTTAGATAATAAAGATGATAGTCATGAAAAGGTTATGAGTGAACTTCGAAGCACTTTTAAACCAGAATTTATAAATAGAATTGATGAAATAATTGTGTTTAACAGTTTGTCTAAGAATGTTATTTATGAGATTTTAGATAAGATAGTAGATGAAATAAATTCTAGACTTGCTGACAAAAAAATCAAGATTGTTCTTACTGACAAGGCTAAAAAGTATATTATTGAAGAAGCTTATGACGAAAAATACGGGGCTAGACCTATTAAAAGATTTGTAAGTAGAAATATTGAAACTGTGATTGCTAAGGCTATTATTAGTGAAGAGGTTAAGTTTAATTCTACTTTACTTGTCGATGTATTAGGTGATAAATTTAATGTTAAAATGGTGACATTATAAAAGAGGAATTATTTCCTCTTCTTTTTGTATTTATTTAAATATTCTTCGGTGTCTTTAATATCTTTTGATATGTGATAGCATTCTTTTACTTTTTCGCTTGCAAATTTTTCATTGTATATTTTATCTAGCACTTTTAGTGTTTCATCGAAATAGCCTTCTTGGTTATAAATAACTATGGGCTTGTCTATTTCTCCACTTCTTTTACATTCAATAGCAGTAAATAATTCTTGCATTGTGCCTATTCCTCCTGGCATAAATATAATGGCATCACTTTTATTTATTAAATCCATCGTGCGAGCACTTATTGAGTTTGTAATATCCTTCATATCTAAGTCAAGTTTTTCTAGGTCGTTTTTATAGATTTCTGTGCATATTCCGGTTATTTGTCTATTGTTTTCTTTGGCTATTTTGTATGATAATCCCATTATGCCTTTATTATAGGCTCCAAATATCAAATCATTTTTTATTAAAAGTTTGTTTAAGTATTTTTTACTGTTATCTAAATATTTTTTTGGTATTTCTTCACTTGATGATCCACCAACGAATAATTTCATAGTTTGTTCTCCTTTATTTTAGTTTTTCTATTTTAGATTTTATGATATTTATATTTTCAACAAAAATATCATTATACTGTGGAAATCTTTTTTTGCACACTTTTATTTCATCTAATAAGGCTTTATATTTTTCTTTTTTTATTCGGTTTTCCTCTATTTCTTTTACTTTATCACTAATAATTTTATTTAATATATCTTGTTTTGTTTTTAAATATGATAATTCGTCCATAAATTTTTGGTCGTTTTGGGTTATTTCATTATATAGTTTGTCTAACTTTTCCATTTCAATTAAACTTTCTAATACCTCTTTTGTTATTTGACTGCTTACGTCGTTTAATGTTTCATAAAACTCTTCAGAAAGTTCTTCGTCTTTTTTTTGTTTGAAGTCTTTTTCATCATATTTAAATAATGTATATTCAAATATTATCATAAAAATTACAACTAAAATTAGAACTATTAGTAAAATTATCCCTAGTGTGAGTAGGAAATTAATTAAAGCTATTTGTGACATTATATCTCTCCTCTTATTCTTTACTTTATTATATCATATTTTTCATGGTATAAACTTTTAAAATTAGATTTTATTTGTTATTTATTATTATTTCATATATACTAGTAGTAGAATGATGGTGGAAAGGTTGGAACGTCATTTGAGCGCCAGAGCCTTAGGCTGACGAGGATAGTAGTTATCGAATTTTCGGCGGATTCTACTACGGATTAGTGGTTCGTAAGATATTATGTTAAAAAATAAAATCAAAATTATAACAGAGCATATATCGTCACTATATGTTTTTATAGTGGAGGAATTTATATGTGTGGAATTGTTGGATATGCTGGAACAAAGCATCCAAAAGATATTTTATTAGATGGGCTTAAAGCCTTGGAATATAGAGGTTATGACTCGGCAGGAATAGCCATTAAGAATGAAAAGAAGGTTCAGGTAATAAAAAGTGTTGGTAAAATTAAATATTTAGAGGATAAGATTAATAATAATTCTTTAATAGATTCTAATCTTGGTATTGCTCACACGAGGTGGGCTACCCACGGTGCTCCTACGGAAACTAATGCTCATCCTCATAATGTCGGTAAGGTTACACTAGTTCACAATGGTATTATAGAAAATGCTGGAGAAATAAAAAATAAGCTTATATCAAAAGGTGTGATTTTTAATAGTGATACTGATACCGAGGTGGCGGCCTCATTAATTAACTATTATTATTCCGGTGATCAAATTAAAGCTATTGAAAAAGCTACTAGCGAGCTTGCTGGTTCATATGCTTTTGGTATATTGTTTGATGATAGTGATATGCTTTTTGCGGTTAAGAAAGGATCTCCTTTAATCGTTGGTATTGGTAGCGATGGTAATTATATAGCTTCAGATATAATGGCTATTATTAATTATACTAAAAGGTATATTCTTCCCGAGGAAGATGAAATTGCTGCTTTGTCTGCAAATAGTTTTAAAATATTTAAAAATGGAAAAGAAATAAAAAAGGAGATATTAACTGCAGATGTAAGTGTTGAAGCTAAAAGCAAACAAGGATATGAGCATTACATGCTAAAAGAAATAATGGAAGAACCGTTACTTCTTGAAAATACGCTCAAACCTTTTGCCGATGATATGTCATTAATACCAGACTTAAAAGAATATTCGGAAATTCATATTGTGGCTTGTGGTTCAGCTATTTATGCCGGTATGATTGGTAAAACGCTTCTTGAGGAAAAGGCTGCAATTAGGGTTTATTGTGAGGTTGCTAGTGAATATCGTTATAAAAAGGTTATATGTGATAAAAACACACTAGTAATTTTAGTTTCTCAATCTGGCGAAACGGCTGATACGATAGCGGCCATGAGAAAAGCTAAGGACATGGGTGCTGATACTTTAGCTATTGTAAATGTTAAATCTTCAACTATAGCTAGAGAATCTGATGAGCAAATTTTTATCGAGGCCGGTCCAGAAATTGCTGTCGCTACTACCAAGGCTTATATATTGCAAGTTGCTATATTTGGTTTATTGGCTTATAAGGCTTCCGGTTTAAAAAATTTAAAGAGGGAAATCGGTAATTTGCCTAGGTTAGTTAAGGAAATACTTGATGATAGAGACACTTATTTAAAAATAGCTCATCATATTTATAAAAATAATGATGTTTTCTTTATCGGCCGAAAAGTTGATTATGCAATGTGTATGGAGGGTAGTTTAAAGTTAAAGGAAGTTTCTTACATTCACTCTGAAGCGTATCAGGCCGGGGAACTTAAGCATGGTACTATTTCGCTAATCGAGGAGGGTACTCCGGTATTTGGTATTATTACAGATGATGATATTCGTGACAAGACAATATCAAATATTGCTGAGGTTAAGTCTAGAGGGGCTAAGGTAATTACTGTAAGTAATGAAAATGTGACAGGATATGATTTGGGGGTTGTAGTTCCTAAAATAAGTGATTTCTTTCAACCTATTTTAGTCGTTCCTTGTTTGCAGTTAATTGCTTATGAGGTTGCTAAACTCCGTGGCTGTGATATTGATAAACCTAAAAATTTAGCTAAAAGTGTTACTGTTGAATAAGGTCACATCGTTTGATGTGACCTTTTTTATTTTTTCTTTATCAATATTCCGGCTTGGTTTTCATATAT
>CAMNJS010000010.1 GCA_946541645.1 uncultured Bacillota bacterium
GTAATTGTATGATGGATTTTTACTATTAATAATTATTTCGCCTAACTTTTGGATATTGGATCCTTTTACGTCTTTCGCAAATTTGTAACACCAATATGGGTCTTCGCTGCTAATTATTACTTGTTCATGAGCTTTTGTGTCGGCTCCTTTTATGTTTTTCGCGAATTCGTAATTAAACTTTGGATGCCCACTATTTATTACAACTTCCCCGTGAGCTTTGATGTTAGCCCCTTTAATATTTTTAGCAAAAAAGTAAGAAGCATATTCATCTTTGACGGTTAATATAGATTTCTCAAAATTTTTAATTGTTTCTTCATCGCCATAAAGTCTTTCAAAATATAAAATGTCATTAAATAGTATACGATATTTTAACATATTTTTCTCCTTGTTTGATGGCTATTTTAGCATAAAAAAGATAAAATTACAAATCTAATCAAGCAATATCTTTTAAGATTTCCTTTAATTTTAAGGCAACATTTTGAGGAATAATTTTGCTTAGTTCTTCGATGGAGCATTCTTTCATTTTACTAATGGTTTTATATTTCTTTAAAAGTTCTTGTTTTCTTTTAGGTCCAATTCCTTCTATATTGTCTAGTATGCTGGCATATAGACCTTTACTTCTTATTTGCTTATGATAGTTTATGGTATAGTTATGAACTTCGTCTTGCATTCTTTCTAAATAATGAAATAAATTACTTCGTTTTTCAATTGGTATTTCTTTATCAAAGGTAACTAATGCGTTTGTCGAATGCTTATCATCTTTTTTTAAACCAACTATGGGAATCATCATATTAAAGCCTGATAAAACTTCTTTAGCTACGTTCATCTGCCCTATTCCGCCATCAACAATTATTAAATCTGGCCAAACTAAATCATCTTTTAAAACTCTAAAATATCTTCGGTATAATACTTCTTTCATGGTTCCATAGTCATCGTTTTTATCGAATGATATTTTGTATTTTCGGTATTCGTTTTTAGCTGGTCTTCCGCTCTTAAATACAACCATGCCTGATACATTATATGTTCCAAATAAATGGGCATTATCAAATAATTCTATTCTATCTAATTTTGATAAATTTAAAATTTTTCTTAATTCTTCGTTGACAACTGTGGTTTTTTCTTCATCTTTTAATAGTAGTTCTTTTTCGTCTTCTAATTGCTTTTTGGCGTTGTTGCAGGCCATATCGATTAGTTTTTTCTTGACTCCTCGCTGTGGTTTTTTAACTGGGGCTTTTAGGTAGTCTAAGAGAAGATTGGTATCGACTATATCAGGTACTAGTATTTCTTTCGGAATAATTACTTTATCATAAAATTTAGCAATATATCTTGTAAGTTCTTCTTCTTCGCTATCAATTAAAGGAATAATTTGATGATGATGTCCAGCGATTTTGCTTCCTCTTATGAAAAATATAAAAACGCTTAAATAGATTCCATCATTATAGTATCCAAAGACGTCTCTATCGATGTTATCGGTTGTTTCTATTTTTTGCTTTGTAAGGGTAATTTTTATGTTATCCAAAAGTTCTTTTAATTCTAAAGCTTTTTCATATCTTAGGTTATTACTTTCGAATTCAATTTCTTTCTTTATTCTATCCGTAACTATTTTGTCATCGCCTTTTAGAAATTTAATAATTTCATTTTCCATTTGCTTAACTTTTTCGGGATCAACATTATTTGTACAATAACCTAGGCACTGACCTATATGATAGTATAGGCATGGTCTTTTATTATATGTTTTGCATTTGCGTAAAGGATACAATCTATTTAATAGGTTAACTGTATCTCTAGCTGCGGTAACATTTGGATATGGTCCATATAATCTTGTTTTGTTTTTCTTTTTATGAATATTTCTTACTACAAGTAATCTTGGCACTTTTTCCATTGTAAGTTCAATATATGGGTAACTTTTATCATCTCTAAGTAAAATGTTATATTTTGGGTCATGTTTTTTTATTAGGTTAATTTCTAAAATCAAAGACTCTGTTTCTGATGAGACAACTATATAATCAAAATCGGCTATTTCTGATACTAATTTAGCTGTCTTTCCAGTATGTGATGAATGAAAATAAGAATTGAGTCTGTTTTTTAAATCTTTTGCTTTTCCAACATAAATAATTACGCCGTTTTCGTTTTTCATAAGATAACAGCCAGGTTTATGCGGGACAAGTTTTAGCTTTTCTAGTACCACTTTTGTCACCTCTTTTCATTTGTATTATAAACAAATAATGATTTTTTATCAAGGTTATTTTATTGCTTTTTACTCTTCTATCTAATATAATTAAGTTGGTGGTTTTATGAAGATAGTTATGAATGAAGTTTGTGATGAAATTATAATAAATAAATCACGTTTTATTACTATTATCTTTCCTTTATATGATCTTTCAAGTTTTAGTGATAAGTTAATTGCGGTTAAGAATAAGTATAAAGATGCGACTCATTACTGTTTTGCCTATATAATTAATTCTATGGAGAAGTGTTCAGATGATGGTGAGCCAAGCGGAACTGCAGGACTTCCGATATTGAATGTTTTAAAAAATAATAATTTAACTAATGTTTTGTGTATTGTTGTCAGATATTTTGGCGGAATTAAACTTGGGGCTGGAGGTTTAGTTAGGGCGTATAGTTCATCGGTTTCAAATGCCCTTACAAATTGTAAATTTGGTGTTTTGAAAGATGGCTATAAGGTTACGATTGAATTTGATTATGATAATATTAAAAATGTCGATCATATTTTAAGAGATTTAGAGATTCAAAAAGATTTTAAAGAGAAAGTTATTTATACTTTTAAGGTTTTAGAAAGTAATTATTTAAATATTAAATGCCAGTTACTTAAGTTTTCAGATGTGGTAAGTGAGGAAAAAATATCTATAATAAAAGGCGATTAATCGCCTTTTTTTGGTTCTAAAGTAACTATACATCTATTTTCAAGATTTAAGCTTTCTATGAATTTTTCAAACTCTTTAAAATCTAGATTATATAATCTATCATATTTATCAGTGACTAAATGACCATGCTGAACAATATCATTAGTTATTATTGAGCAAATTTTTTGGGTGTTTTCTGATGATAAAACCAAGGAACTTAGGCTGTTTTTTTTGAGTAAGTTAAAAATTTTTTTATCTAATTTTCTCGTTTTTAGGGTTTTATCAATTAGTTCAATAACCTTATCTGTTTCTTTTTTTACGGTTATGCTAAACTGTAAAATATAATATTCTTCGGTGTTTATCATGTGAGCTCGTATAGGTGACAAAAAATTTTTGTCTTTAAATGTAATATCGCACAGTTCAGAAAGCCCGCCAAAATTCATGTCTAAAAACAGATTTAAATAGACGATCTCATTATATTCATTTCCCTTTTGTTTCTTTATTTTGTAATTTATAAATATCTCTTTGGTTACATTATCTTTGTAAATTATTTCTTTTTCTTTTACAACTGTTTCTGGTTCTTCTATTTTTTTCTTTAATATTTTTTTGTTTTTTTCAAAATTTTTTTTACTATAGAAATCTTTAATAAATTTTTCTGTTTTTTCTATATCGATACCACCGCTTATTGTTAAAATCATGTTGTTTGGCTGGTAAAACGTGTTATAAACTTTATATAAATCCTCTTTTGTCATGTTACCGATTTCTTCTAAGCTTCCTAATACGGTATATTTGTAACCGGAATTTTTAAAGGTGTTTTCGTATGCTTTATCTCTAACGATGTAATATGGATCATCTAGATCGGCTTTTTTTTCTTGAGATATAATACCTTTTTCTTTTTCAACATTTTCGTCAGTAAAATACGGTTCGCTGACGCATCTAAGTAATGTGTTTAAATTTTCATAAAAGTTATTAGATCCGGTAAATAAATAAGATGTAACTTTTTCATTTGTGTAGGCATTAGCTGAGGCGCCATTATTTTCATATATTTGAAAAGGGTCAAAATCTTTTTTTTCAAACATTTTGTGCTCTAAAAAATGAGCAATTCCAGCTGGCACTTTAGTATATTCATTCCCGGCTTTAAACTCTAGTGTGGCTCCTCCATATAGCACAGTCATTCTTGCGTGTATTTCGTTTCTAGGAATTTTAGATAAAAATACTCTAAGCCCGTTATCTAGGTTAAAGTTGTAAACGTCTAAATCTATTTTGTTATATGATATTTTATCCATTTTTCTCACCTTTTAATAAGTATACTGTATCTATATGAATTTTTTTAGCTAAATTCATCACGTCTTCTTTTGTAAGCTTTTCCATGATTTCTTTCCTAGTTTTTGTGTCATCGGTTTCGATAAATTCTTTTTTTATGATATCGTTTAACATATCACTTTGATAATCTTCAGTACTTTCTAAAGAACGATAATAAAATTTTTTGACGCTATTTAAAAGCTCTGATGAAAAGTTACCATTTTCAATATTTATGAGTTCTTTTTTTATTAATTCGTAAACCGTTTCAAAGTTTTTTCCATCTATTCCAGCATATATTTTTAGTCCGCTTACTAGACTATTTTGACTACTATATATGTAATAACAAAGGGAATTTTCCTCTCTAACTTTTTGATTTAATAATGAATTAAATCCACCACCTAAAATCCATGAATATATTAATAAGACGTATTTGCTTTCATAATCTGTCATATTTATAACTTTAAACGCGATGATTAAAAAACTTTGAACGTTTGCAGATTTGTCGATAATTATTTTTGGTTTTTTATTATATGTCGTTTGAATAATTTGATGAACAGGTTTTTTCTTTTTTTTACCTTTAAAGTCTATATTATTGCTTATTATATTTTTTATTTCATCTGAGTCAAAATTACCACATATAAATATATCTAGTTTCCCGGTGTTAATAATTTTTTTGTAAAATTCATATAATTCTTCTCTTGTTAGGCTTTCTGTGAGCTTTATTAATTCATCTAATGAATACTCTTTATAATCATAATATTGGGTTTCTTCATGAATACGGCTTTCAGCATATGCTTTTGGATAGTCTTTAGTTGATTTATAGTAATCTATTAGTTTTGCTTTATGTATTTCGAACATTTCTTCATCAAATCCACCTTCTATAATTTTAGGTTTAAAGATGAAATCTAATAAGAATTTTATACTTTCTTCATTCATTCCTTTTTCAGTGTATTTTTCGTTAATGAAGGTTCCTGATAAGGTTAAAATATCTTCACTCCCGCTTCCGGTAAATCCAATATTTATATATGGGTCGTATATATTTGCTGATGCTTCACTTATTTCTTTTAAAGAACTGTATTTACTATTTGTATCAATTAACATACGCCAAAGCATTGGTATGTATTTGTCATGAATCTTTTCATTTTTTATTCTAAATGTTACAGCAAGACCAATTGTTTTAAATCTATCTGTTGTTACTGTATGAATATCATAATTATCTAAGTCATATTTTTTATATTTCATTATTTTCACCCTTATTATTATGTACTAAATACATGAATCTAACGCAAGTTCAATCATTTTATCTAGTCCTTTTTCTCTTTCTTCAGTTGTGGCCACTTCTTTAATATATTTTGAATCAACTACACTCATTAAGCAAGCTGCTTTTTTATTTAGCATTTTAGCTATGTAAAATAAGGCAAATGCTTCCATCTCAGCAGCAATTGGTTTAATGTTTTGGGGAATTCTATCCATATATTTTTGAACATCTGTCATGTATAGGTCAAAGCAGTCTAAACAAGCTGTTGTTCCTTCAAACAATTTGATGTTTTTTTCTTTTGCTTTGTTTATTATTTTTTCATTTATCCCTTTGTCACTTTCGATTAAGTGACAGTCATCATTATTTAGTGTGTAGGCAAAAGTACTTTCTGAGTAAGTGTTTGTGGCTAAGATAATATCAAATAGTTTTTCTTCTTCTAAGTATCCGCCGCAAGACCCTATTCTTATTATTGTGTTTACGTCATATATTTTGTATAGTTCATATGCATAAATTCCCATGCTTGGCATTCCCATACCAGAGGCCATAACGGTTATTTTTTTACCTTTATAATTTCCGGTATAAGCGTAGATGTTTCTAACTTTATTAACTAGTCTATAGTCAGTTAAATATTTTTCGGCAATGTATTTTGCACGTAATGGGTCACCTGGCATAATTACAATATCCGCAATATCTTCTTTTTTAGCTTCGTTGTGTGGAGTCATATAATCATCTCCTTATTTATATCTCCATATATTAGTTTAACAAGCGTCTAAAAATATGTCAATATTCGAAAAAAAGCAGGGTTAACTGCTTTAGTATAATTTTGACCCTGCTGGAATATTATCATCAACTAGTATAAAGTTTAGTTTTTCTTCTCCATTTTCACTATGAATAGCAGAAATTAACATTCCGCATGAACTTATCCCCATCATTTTGCGTGGCTCTAAATTTACAATGGCAACGGCTTTTTTTCCTATTAACTGCTCGGGCTCATAGTAGTCATGAATACCACTTAAAATTGTTCTATCTTCACCACTACCGTCATCTAAGGTAAATTTTAAAAGTTTTTTGCTTTTTTCTACGGCCACACAGTTTTTTATTTTTACTACTCTGAAGTCTGATTTACTAAATGTTTCAAAGTCGATATAGTCCTTAAATAGTGGTTCAATTTCAACATTTGTTAAATCTATTTTAGGTGTTTCTTTTGCTTCTTGTTTTTTTATTTCTTTATTAGCAAATCTCATATGTGGGAATAGAATTACTTCTCTAATTGTCTCAGAGCCTGTTAATAGCATTACTAATCTATCAATACCAATTCCCATACCTCCGGCTGGTGGCATTCCATATTCTAAGGCTTCTACAAAATCTAGATCCATTTCATTTGCTTCTTCATTTCCTAACTCTTTTTCTTTTAACTGATTTTCAAATCTTTCGTACTGGTCAATTGGATCATTTAATTCGGTAAAGGCGTTTGCGAATTCCATACTGCATATAAATAATTCAAATCTTTCGGTAAATCTTGGGTCTTCGCTTTTCCTTGCAAGTGGACTTATTTCAACCGGATGACCATATACAAAGGTTGGCTCGATTAATGTTTCTTCAACAAACTTTTCAAAGAAAGCATTCACAATATGTCCAAACTCAAAGTGTGGTTCAATTTCAACTTTGTATTCTTCGGCTAATTTTATAGCTTCTTCTTTGGTCATTTTTTTAAAGAAATCAACTCCGCAAGCTTCTTTTATGGCATCGACCATATGGATTCTTTTAAATCCTGGTTTTAAAGATAGCTTGTGTCCTTCGTATTCGATGTCATATGTATTATTTATAGCCATGCATGTTTCGCTTACAATTCCTTCAGCGATGTCCATCATGCCATACATATCAGAATAGGCTTTGTATAACTCAATGCTAGTAAACTCTGGGTTGTGTTTTCTATCTACTCCTTCGTTTCTAAAGATTCTGCCTATTTCGTAAACTGCATCCATTCCACCAACTAATAGTCGTTTTAGGGGTAATTCTGTAGCTATTCTTAGATAAAATGGCATATTTAATGCATTATGATGAGTAATGAATGGTCTAGCTGCTGCTCCACCTAGTATTGGGCTTAATATTGGTGTTTCTACTTCAACGTATCCTAAATTGTCTAGGTAATTTTGAATTGTTCTAATTATTTTTGGCCTAGCAAAGGCTATTTTTCTAGCTTCTTCATTCATAATTAGATCAACATATCTTCTTCTATATCTTTCTTCGGTGTCTGTAAGCCCATGGTATTTTTCTGGTAGTGGTTTTAGGGCTTTTACTAAGTGGATATATTTTTTTGCGTGAACTGAAAGCTCTCCTGTGTTTGTTTTAAATACATATCCTTCTATGGCAACTATATCACCTATATCTGATGATTTAAATAGGTCATATGCTTCTTCGCCTACTTCGTTAATAGCTATATATATTTGAATTTGACCATATTTATCTTGAATATGGAAAAATCCGGCTTTTCCTTTTCTTCTTTTAGTCATTATCCTTCCGGCTATTAAAACATTTTTCTTTATTTCTTCTAATTCTTCTTTCGTTTTATCAATATATTCATCTTTGATGATTTTAGAATTTGAATTTACATCAATTCTATTGCCAAAGGGGTTTATTCCTTTTTCTTTTAATTCATTTACTTTATTTCGTCTTACTAGTTCTTGTTCAGTAAATTGTCTCATTTTATTCCTCCTTTTTGCCTGTTTTTTATAAAATTTTCTTCTAACAATTCTGTAAGATTTTCAGAATTTATATTATATGACTGATTACTATACATACAGTTAAATACTACTGGATTTTTTTGAAAAAATTCAAAGTCTTCTTTTAATGCTTCTATTTGGCTGGCGATATTTTCAAGAAAATTTATCTGTTTATTTGATAAAATCTCTGGTAGCCATAATGTGGACTGAAAATATTTTGGATCACAAAGCTGAATTAGAATATTACCATCGTTTGTTATTAGTTTTTGCCAAATGTCCGAAGGCTTTATTTGGCTATTAACAATGTATGGTTTATTTCCATATATAGCTTTATAAATCGTTTTAGCTGTCTCTAGATGGGTTCCAAAATCTTTAGTATGTGGATCTATTTCAAATGCATCAACAATAATCATTTGGTTTTTGGTTATTATGGCTGTAGCTCCACTTGAAGCACCTTTTCCTTTAAGAAATTCTTTTAAATCAAATTTATGCATTTCTTCATATACTTTTTTTTGACTTTCTGTTTGAAAGTCACTATTAATTAACTTCTCTTCATCTAGGTATGTGTAGTCAAATGCATTATTAGTCATTTCTAGAAATTTGATCTTCTAATTTTTTTATAAATTCTTCTAGGGTTAAACTTTCAGTTTCTTTTGATGAATATTTTCGGTAACTAATAGTTTTTTCTTCTTTTTCTTTATCACCTAGTATTAAGGTATATGGAATTTTTTTAATTTGACTTTCACGCATTTTATATGAAAGTTTTTCATCTTTTTTATCTAGTGATACTCTAAATTTATCTTTTAATTTTTCATATATTTCTTCAGCGTATTCTAGGTGATATTCGTTATTTACTGGGATTATGTTTATTTGAACTGGACTAAGCCATAGTGGAAGGGCTCCTTTTGTCTCTTCTAATAAGAACGCTGTAAATCTATCAAAAGTTCCGAATATAGCTCTATGAAGGACAACTGGAGTTTTTTTCGTTCCGTCTTTATCAATGTAGCTTAACTCAAATCTTTTTGGAAGTAAAAAGTCTAGCTGGCATGTTGATAAAGTTACTTCTGGTCCAACAGCCGGTTTTACTTCTACGTCTAATTTTGGACCGTAAAAAGCGGCTTCTCCAATTGCTTCAAAATATTCAACTCCTAGTGAGTTTAAAACTTCACGTAATTTGTCTTCAGCATTATTCCACATTTCATCGTCATCAAAATATTTTTCTTTGTCTTTAGGGTCTCTTAATGATAATCTAAATTTATAATCTTTAATTCCGAAGTCTTTATAAACATCTAATATTAGTTTAACGACGTTTTTAAATTCTGATCCTATTTGCTCTTTGGTGACAAATAAGTGGGCATCATTTTGACACATGCATCTAACTCTTTCTAAGCCTTTAACTGCTCCTGATGCTTCATATCTAAAATCGGTAGCAAACTCGCCAATTCTTATTGGAAGTTCGCGGTAAGAATGAAGTGAATTTTTATATACTAACATGTGATGAGGGCAGTTCATTGGTCTTAAAACAAATTCTTCGTCATCAACTTTCATTGCTGGAAACATATTTTCTTTATAATGATCCCAGTGTCCGCTTGTTTTATATAAATCTACGGTTCCAACACATGGTGTATAAACGTGACTATACCCCATTGCTTTTTCTTTTTTATATATATAATTTTCGAGTTCTTTTCTTATTAAGGCTCCATTAGGTAGCCATAGGGGCATTCCTTTTCCTACTAGGTCATCATTCATGAAAATATCTAATTCTTTGCCAATTTTTCGGTGATCACGCATGGCAGCTTCTTCTAGTTCTTTTAGGTGATTTTCTAAGTCTTCTTTATTGTCAAAGCATACTCCATATATTCTTTGAAGTACTTTATTTTTAGAATCGCCCTTATAGTATGAACCGCTGAATTTTAGTAGTTTAAAATTTTTGCATTCTTTGGTGCTGTCAACATGTGGACCTCTACATAAATCAGTGAAATCTCCTTGGGTATAACAACTTATTATTTCTCCATCTGGTAGTTCATTTATTATATCTATTTTATATGGGTCATCTTTAAATTTTTCTAGCGCTTCTTCTCTTGATAACTCTTCGCGGTAAATTCTTTTGCCGTCTTTAGCAATTTTTTTCATTTCTTTTGATATATTTTCTAAGTCTTCTTCTGTTAGAGTGTGACCGTTTAGATCTATGTCATAATAAAAGCCTTCTTCAATAACCGGTCCTACCCAAAATTTTGCATCTTTGTAAAGGTGCTTTACGGCTTGGGCGAGAAGATGGGCGCAGCTATGGTTTAATGTGTTTAATCTTTCGTTTTCTTTAATATTTATCATTTATATCTCTCCTTTTTATTTTTTTTACGTATTTTTCTTCAATTAGTTCAAAATAATCTTCTTCATATACTAGCAATGGGTTTTTATATGGGGCTAAATTACCGAAGCCATCAGTTACTAAAATTACTTCTCCGCTGGCTATTTTTTCACGGGTTAAATCTTGAAAACATGTCCGTTTTAGTTTAATGCCGTACATTTCTAGTATTATCTTTATATCTTTGTGGGACATTTTTATAAGATCGTCTAGTAGTGCTTGATTTGTTACATTATAGTACGTTTCTAGAAAGTACTTCATACTTATGTTTATGCTTTGATTTATTTCTTTCTTATTCATAATTTTCACTTCCTAATAAAAAATCCTTGCTGAAAATTTCGAGCAAGGAGCGCTTTTGGCGCGGTACCATCCTAGTTTATTACTTAATTAGATAACGGTTTTACCCGGATTATAATAATCAGCTCAAAGGTTTTTTAATTATTACTGCTTTTTATTTGGCTTCCACCATCCCAAACTCGCTTTAAAATGCTTTTTAATAATATTGTCCTTCTCAGTGCCATTAATGATATTCTATCATATTTTTAGCTTTTTAAAAAGGTTTTTTGTTTATTTTCTTAAGTTTTTACTTATTAATTCCTGATATTCACTGAGCTGTTTAATTCTTGATATTATTCTGCCTGCTTTAATTATCTCATCACCTTTACTAGTTAGTGATAAATGCGCTTCTAGAGCTTTTAAATCTAGGTTTGAGGTAAAAAATGTTGGCAGATTTTCTTCCATTCGGTACTGTAAAATTGGGCATAAAATTTCATCTCTTGACCAAGAGGTTACGCTTTCGGCTCCAATGTCATCAATAAGTAGTAATGGAGCTTTTTTTATTTTCTCATATTTGGTCTTAAATTCAGTTTTTATTTGCGAAGAAAATGATGATTTTAAATCATTTAAATATTCTGGCCAAAATACAATTGCACTTTGGACTCCGTCTTTAGCAAGTTCATTTAACATGGCCGCAATTAAATATGATTTCCCTGAGCCAAAGTTGCCACATAAATATAAGCCTTTTTGTTTTTTGTTTTCTTTATATTTTTTTATAAATTCGGTGAGCCATATGATGGTATTGTATCTGGCTTTATCTGTTTTATATATTTTGACCATGCTGGCGTTTTTTATTTCTTCTGGTATATTGTATAGGAATGTGTTTTCATGATATTTGTTTTCTTTATCCATTTTCTTTTTATATTTGCAGGCTCTATATGAAAATTCTAAATTTTTATCATTTACCTTCGGCAAGTAAGCGAAGCCTTCTAGTTTATTTTTGCACTCTAGTATGTTTTTGCAGTTTTGACAGTTGCTATATTCTTTGTTACTTTCTTCAAGTAGTGATGTGTACTTTTTTAATTCTTCTTTTGGAAGTTTTATTTTACTTACAAAATTTTTAAATGATTCATTTTGTAGGGCCTCCTGATAGGCTTCATCTAAAATATCGTTTAAATTGCTTTTAGGATTTAAGTGTTCGTTAATCTTTTTCATATATGCCTCCTATAAACTTTTTAATTTTTCTTCAAGATTTTTGATGTCCTCTTCGGTAGCAAGATCTTCTTCAAAGTTTTTATCATACCAATTTGGCTTTTCTTCTTTAACTTTTGCTTTCGGTTTTTTAGTTTTGTTTTCTTTTTTGCATATGTTTATGGCTTCTTCAACTGTTTTAATTCCACTTCTTTTCCACTGGCTGGCAATGGTTAAAACAAAGTTTTTTATAAGTTTATTGTCATTTATTTTTAAAACGTAGTCTATTAATACGTTGACTACTCCAGGGTTTAATTCATAGTCAACAATAAGGGTTTCTAACAAGTTTAAGTCGGTTTTGTTTGGCCTTGTTCCTTTGTTTTTACCAGTTAAAAAATCGTATGGTGATGTTGTTTCAAAGGTATATATTAGTTTTGATTTTTTAGAATTGTCACTTATAGTTTTTCTTAAATACTCGGGCTGTTTTTTATATATTAATGATGGTGATGAGTTTTTGTTTTCAAAAATGTAGTAATTATGGCAATTTTTTCTTAATGCCTCTTTATCTATTAAGTGTTTTTCGTTAACTGAATTTCTTATTAATTCTGACAAATCATCCTCGTTTAAATTATAAATAAATGATAGTTTATATATTAATGATTTTGTATCAGCTGTGATGCTTTTCTTGTTTAAAATTTCTTCAGGGATTAAACTGATTACACTATTTAGGTCGATTTTTTCATCAACTGTAAGGTCTAAGCTTTTAACTGTTTTTATTTCTCCTATTTCTATAGCTTCAGCGGAATTTATGGTGTCAAATATTTCGCTAAATGTAGCGGTTATGTTTTTATATTCTGTTAAATCAATTTGGGGGCTTGAAAATATTTTTAATAATTTTTTGTATTCACGTTTTCCGATGTTACTTTCAAGGCTGACAGCTAATATTGGATTTTCTAAGAATTCTTTTGGATTTAGCGGAGAATACAATTCGTATATGTAGTTATTTATGTTTCCTTCTTTTATATATGTTTTGATTAACCCAATTCCTTCTAGTTTTTCTCGTGCTTCTAGAATATCTTCTAATTTTAAACGCATCGAAGCCATTAAGCTGTGATGACTGAATTCGGTTGAAATTATATTTAAGGTATCTAAGTTTGCCCATAAGGTGAAGTATAGATTAACTGCGGTTGCGCCGATAACTGGTTCGTATAGTTTTATTAATACTAAACGGTCTTCATTGTTTAATATAGTAGCATTTTTGACAATATAGGTATCTGCAGGAAAAAGATTCATATACTCTCACCTTCTTTCTATAAATAGTTTATCATATTTTTTTGAAAGAAAAAAGAGCTTTTATAGCTCTACGTTGTGGTAAACGGTTTGGACATCTTCTATTTCTTCTAGCATATCTAGCATTCTTTTAAATGTGTCTAAATCTTCTCCAGCTAGAGTTACTTTTTCTTTTGGAAGCATCGTGATTTCATCAATATCAAATTCAATATTTGGTATTTTTTTAGCTATAGCTTCTTTTATTTTATATAAGTCGTTTGGAGCTCCATAGACGATTGTTTCACCGTTTTCCATTTCAATATCTGTTACATCGATGCCTTCTTCAATTAAAGCTTCTAGTGTTTCTTCGTCTGAAAGTCCTTTAAAACTTACTATTGATAAGTGGTCATACATATAACTTACGCTTCCTTGGGCGCCCATTTTAACATGGCACTTATTAATAACAGCTCTTACACTGCTGACGCTTCTATTTACGTTATCTGTAAGACATGTTGCTATAGCGGTAGAACCTGCCGGTCCAAAAATTTCATAATTTGTTTCAACGTATGTTTCATCTGCTCCACTGCCAACTTTATCAATGGCTCTTTTTACAATGTCATTTGGCACTTGTTCTTTTTTAGCTTTTTCCATTAATCTTTTTAGTGAAGGATTTCCCTCTGGTTCTGTGCCACCATTTTTTGCAGCTTGATATATTTCTCTTGCGTACATTGAGTATAATTTGGCCTTTGCGGCTCCGGTTTTTTGAATGCTAGCTTTTCTTACTTCATATGCTCTTCCCATTTAAATCTTCCTTTCTGTGCTTTTGATAAGGCGTCTTGGGCTGCGTTTTGTTCTGCAGCTTTTTTACTGTTGGCTTCGCCTACTCCATAAACTATTCCATCAATTATAGCTTCAGCTTTAAAATGTCTATTGTGAGCAGGTCCTGATTCTTCGACTATTTTATATTCTAAACTTTTTTTATCTGTTTGGACATATTCTTGAAGAACTGATTTATAATCATCAAAAAAATCAATTTCATGGTTTTCGATGTGTGGCACTATATTTTCGTTAAAAAACTTTTTTACAACATCTAAGCCTTGGTCTAAATATAAGGCGCCTAAAAATGATTCAAAAATATCGGCTAATATGGCTTTTCTTTTTCTTCCGCCACTAGCTTCTTCGCCTATGCCTAATTTCAAATATTTTTCTAATCCTAATTTTTTTGAATATTCGTAATTAGCCGTAGTGCATACATAGTGCGCTCTTAGTTTTGTCATTTCACCTTCATCATATTCATATCTACTATAAAGATATTCGCTCATTAAAAGTTCTAAAACGGCATCGCCTAAAAATTCTAGTCTTTCGTAGCTAATTGTATCATTTTCGTTAGCGTAAGATGTGTGTGAAAATGCTGTTTCATATAGATTGATAAGATTTGGCTTTATATTTAATTTATCTAAGAGTTCCATTTAAATCACCTATAGTATTATATCATATTTTCATATGTTTTGCCTATTATTTATGCGAAAACGGTCTTTGGTGTAAACTCGCAAATATTTATTTTACTTTTAAAGTGGTTTTATAGTATAATTGTTTTGAGGACATATGAAAAAAATATTGATTGGATTAATTAAGATTTATCAAAAGATTCCTGGCCCTTGGCATAATACGTGCAGGCATATTCCAACTTGTTCAAATTATGCGATTGAGGCTATTTATGAGTATGGTGCTTTTAAAGGTGGTATTTTATCTTTAAAACGAATTTTAAGATGTAATCCGTGGGGAAGCTCAGGATATGATCCAGTTATTAAGGAGGATAAGGATGAAAAAGTTATTTAAATTATTTTTGCTATTTATTTTTTGTTTTTTAACAACTGCTTGTATAAGGCGAGATGGCATGGAAAATATAACTATTTATACAACAAACTATCCATCATATTTTATAACTAAAAAGCTATATGGTAAGTTTAGTAATATTCAAAGTATTTATCCTAAGGGGGTTAATATTGATAGTTATAAATTAACTAATAAACAGATTAAAGATTATAGTAATTCTAGTTTATTTATATTTAATGGTCTTGGTAAAGAAAAAAGTATTGTCACGAAGATGCGCAAGTACAATAAAAGTTTAAAAATAATCGACACTACTTTATCAATGGAATATACTTATGATATGAACGAGCTTTGGCTTGATCCAGCTAATTTGCTAATGATGGCTCAAAACATAAAGTCTGGATTTAATGAATATATCGATAGTTATTATTTAAATAATAATATAAATGATAGTTATGAGAATTTAAAAGTAAATATTTCAAATTTGGATGCTAAATTTAAAGATACTATATTAAATGGTAATAGTAAAGTAATTGTTACTTCTAGTAAGGTTTTTAAATATTTGGAAAAGTATGGACTTACTGTATATGTTTTAGATGAGGGTGATTCTAATATCGAAATAACTACTAATGAGGTTAGAAAGTTAATTCGTGATGGCAAGATTAAGTATATTTTTATTAAGAATGATGAAAATGAAAACGAGACAATTAAAAATTTAGTAAATTCTACAAATGTAAGTGTTCAAAAATGGCATATGTTATCAAATCTTTCAGAAGATGAAAGCAATGATGGTAAAGATTATTTTGATATTATGAATGACAATTTAGAGCTTCTTAAAAATGAACTTTATAAATAGCGAGCTATTTTCTAGCTCGCTTTATTATTAAAATTATAATAGATATTGTAACTAAAGAAGCAATTATGATATGTTCTTTTATAAAATTTATAATGCTAAAGGGGATTTTTTCCTTTAAATATATTGTTTGATTATCTAGCAAATCTTCCTTGTAATATATTTTTAGTGTTCCTAATTTTTCTTTAGTAAATGGGGTTACTTCTTCTACTCCATCATAGATATATCTTATATTGTTTTTGTCATAGTCATTTGGTAAATATTTTATTATATCTTTTTCTGGGTATAATTCTATTTTGGTTTTTTTAGAATATTTTACATTTAATTTTTTAAACGGTTTATTTTTATCTACTATTTTTTGATTACTGTAGTTTTGGATGAAATAATCATATATTGTTTCAGCATCTTCTATATGGTGCGGAGCTTTTTTATCATATGTGGCTCCTAAAGTTATTAGTATATAATTTGTATTTTTATCTTTTGCAATGGTAGCTAGGCAAAGTCCAGCTCCAGTTGTTGTTCCCGTTTTGCCTCCTATGATATATGGAACGTCAATGTTAAATGCTTTGGCGTTTTTTTGAATGGTACTTTTGAGGGTAAGTTTGCCAGTAGTTGTTTTATATTCTTTGGTTTTTATGATATTTTTAAATTCTTCTATTTCGAGGGCTTTACTAAAAATTATTAAAAGGTCTTCGGCAGTTGAATAGTTATTTTCATCGTCTAAACCTATAACATTACTAAAGTTTGTGTTTTTTAAGTTTAGTTTTTTTGCTTTTTGATTCATTAGTTTTACAAATTCTTCTTCACTGCCGGCAACATTTCTCGCAATAGCTTTGGCGGCGTCAGCTCCTGATGGCAACAAAAGTCCATAAAGTAAGTCTTTATACGTAACAATTTCTCCTATTTTAAATCCTGCTGTTACAAGATTAGCTTCGGCTATTCCTTTAAAATCGTCTTTGATTATCACTGTTTGTCTATTAATATCATCGATATTTTCTAAAGCTATAATGGCGGTCATTATTTTAGTTAGTGATGCTATTTGGACTTTGTCTTTAGCGTTTTTTTCGTATAATATTTCTTTACTATCTAGGTTATATAAAATGGCGTTTTTAGAGCTTATATTTAAATTGATGGCTTGGACTTTTATAGGTATTAATATGATCAGGAGTAATAGTATTTTTATTTTTTTTTGATTTATAAAGTTAATCATTTTTTCACCTAACTTATTATTTTCTTAATTTTTTCTAAAGAATCGGTGTTTGAAATTCCAAATCTTGGAATTTTGTATTTATCTACTCCGCGAGTTACTTTTCGCCCTCCACCAGCAAAAGCCATAGTAAATCCTGCTTCTTTTAATGCTTCTATAGCATGGTCATTATATTCGTAAAATGGATAAGCAAAATATTTAGAATTATTTAAACTTTCACTACTTTTCTTTAGGTCATTTATTATATATTCTTTGTCTTTGCATAGTATTGCTCCACCTCTTCCGATTGGGCATTCTTTTAAATTATGCATATTCCAAGTGTGCGAATGAATTTCTAAATTTCTAGATTTGTAAGCATCTGGTGAAGAAAGATGCCCTATTAAAAATAATGTGGCGTGGAGATTATATTTTTCTAGTATTTCAATGTTTCTACTTACATACCATCCGTCATCAATGGTTATTACTACGGTTTTTTCTGGTAAATTTATTTTATTATCTATCCATAGTTCTAAATCTTCCATGGTTGCGGTATAGTAATCATTTTCTTTCAAGTATTTCATTTGTTCATCATACTGATAGTCTCTTAGGCATATGTTTTGTCTACATTCTTTTGCTTCTTCTTCGTTAATGATGTAGTGGTAATTAATAACGGCAATAGCTTCAGTACTTTTAAATTTATCTATCTTTTTTTCTTCTTTTATATCTTCTTTATTTATATATACTTTTTTTTCATCAAATATGAAGTGATATTTATCATCTATCATTATTGGATTAAAAGTTATTTCTTTATTAAAATTATAATATGAGTTTTCGCTGATATATATATTACTATTTGGTTTTAATGTTACTTCTAAGTTATATGGAACATAATTATATTTAGCTTCCTCTTCTTTTTTATCTTTTTTGACGTCTTTGTATGAAATATATGCATCGATATTTTTGGCATAAAAGTATTTTGTGTTCTTATCTATTTTTTGTTTTTCAAGGTTTAAAGTAATATTTGATAACATTCCTATTACTTTTTCATTTTTATCATATATTTTTGCCTTTGATTCAGTTTTAACGTATTGGTTATAATGACTTGATATTTCTTTTATAAGTTCTTTTTCTTCTTTTACTTTCTTCTTTTGCATTTCCTCTTTGTATTTAAGTACTGATAAACTTGTTATGGTTAAAATAGCTAGTATTAATATTATTACTGGCCACTTTTTAATTCTTCTTTTTTTCATTTTCTCACCATATTCATAGTATCATATTATTTTTAAAATTTAAAGATATTCATGAAAAAAGATAATCCAATATGAATTATCTTTTTAGATAAGGTTTTAAGAAGGCTCCGGTATAACTTTCAGGACAGTCAGCAACATCTTCTGGAGTTCCCGTTATAACTATGTTTCCACCTTCGTCCCCGCCTTCTTTGCCTAAGTCTATTATATAATCTGCTACTTTGATAACGTCTAGGTTGTGCTCGATAACAATTACAGTATCTCCGTTATCAGCTATTCTATCTAGTATTACTAATAGTTTTTTAATGTCATCTGTATGAAGTCCAGTAGTTGGTTCATCTAGGATAAATAAGCTTTTTCCTGTTGGTTTTTTTTGAAGTTCTTTGGCTAACTTTATTCTTGCGGCTTCACCGCCCGATAGGGTTGGTGCAGGCTGCCCTAATTTAATATACGAAAGTCCAACGTCCATAAGCATTTCTAATTTATGCTTTATTTTTTGATGATTTTTGAAAAACTCTAATGCTTCTTCAACAGTCATATCAAGTACTTCTGATATATTTTTTCCTTTATATTTTATTTGAAGAGTTTCACTGTTATAACGAGTACCGTGACATACTTCACAAGGTACGTAAACGTCAGGAAGAAAATGCATTTCAATTTTTTTAACACCATCTCCCCAGCAAGCTTCACATCTTCCACCTTTAACATTAAACGAGAAACGTCCTTTATCATAACCTCGCATTTTGGCTTCTTTGGTTTCTGTAAATACATCTCTAATATCATCAAATACTCCGGTGTATGTGGCAGGGTTGCTTCTTGGAGTTCTGCCGATTGGAGCTTGGGAAATATCAACTACTTTGTCAATATTTTCTAGACCTTTTATTGTTTTAAATTTTCCTGGTTTTATTTTTGTTTTATATAGATTATTGGAAACGGCTCTATATAATATTTCGTTTACTAGGGTGCTTTTTCCAGAACCGGAAACACCGGTTACACAGATAAATTTACCTAGTGGAAATTTAACTTTTATGTTTTTTAAATTATTTTCTGTAGCTCCAGTAATTTCTAAATATTTCTTATTTCCTTTTCTCCTTTTCTTTGGCACTTCTATTTTGTACTCACCGGTTAAATATTTGGCAGTTATACTGTTTTTATTTTTCATTACTTCTTCTGGCGTTCCTTGAGCAATTACTTCACCACCGTGAACGCCAGCTTTTGGTCCGATATCAACTAGATAGTCGGCGGCAAGCATAGTGTCGGTGTCGTGTTCAACGACTATAAGGGTATTACCTAAATCACGCATTTCTAAAAGTGAATTTATTAGTCTATTATTATCTCTTTGATGAAGTCCAATACTAGGCTCGTCTAGAACGTATAAAACTCCTGTAAGTCTTGAACCTATTTGGGTAGCAAGTCTGATTCTTTGGGCTTCACCACCTGATAGAGTTTTAGCTTCTCTTGATAAAGTCAAATATTCTAATCCGACATTTATTAAAAACTTTAATCTTGAATTTATTTCTTTAATAACTAAATCTGATATTTCTTTTTGTTCTTTGTTTAGTTTAAGATTTGTTAAAAATTCATAAAGTTTACCTATCGAAAGTTTAGTTACTTCATATATGTTTTTTCCACCTATAAGAACGGATAATATACTGTCATCTAGTCTTGACCCGTGACATTTAGGACACTCTAATTCGGTCATATAATTTTCTATCCACTGTCTTATCCAAGTGCTTTTGGTTTCTACATATCTTCTTTCAAGATTGGTTATTATTCCTTCGAAAAATCCTTTAGTAGTTCTGGTGTTTCCGGTCTTAGATGTATAGTTGAATGTCATGATGTCAGTGGATCCGTATAGTATTATATCAAGCTGCTCTCTTTTTAAATTTTTTACTGGTGTATCCATGTCTATTTTGTGGTGCTTACATGCTGTTTCTAGGTTAGTATATGTTATATTGTTATCATCACCACTAACTACGGCAATAGCTCCTTCGTTTAAGCTTTTGTTTTTGTCTGGAATAATTAAATCTTCATCAATTTTATATTTAATTCCAAGACCTTTACATTCAGGGCAGGCACCCCATGGAGCGTTAAATGAAAACATTCTTGGTTCTAATGATGGGAGTGAAAAATTACAGTATGGACAGGCATATGTTTCGCTCATTAATAATTTTTCTTTACCAACTATATCAATTAAAACTCTGCCTTTACCTAATTTTGTTGCTGTTTCCATACTTTCATAAAGTCTACTTCTAATATCGTTTTTAATTATTAATCTATCGATGACTACTTCGATTGTATGTTTCTTGTTTTTATCTAGTGAAATGTCTTCTCCGAGGTCATATTCTTTTTCATCAATGATGGCTCTGATGTAGCCGTCCTTTCTTAAATCTTCAAGAAGGTCTTTATGGGCTCCTTTTTCTAGGGCAACAACTGGTGATAGTACTCTGATTTTGGTATTTTCTTCTAATTTTAAAACATCATTTACCATTTCCTCAATACTTTGACTACTTATTGGAATGTGATGGTTTGGGCAGTAAGGGACTCCTATTCTTGCATATAAAAGTCTTAGATAGTCATATATTTCAGTTACTGTTCCTACTGTGCTTCTTGGATTTTTATTTGTTGTTTTCTGGTCGATACTAATAGATGGACTTAATCCTTCAATACTATCTACATCTGGTTTATCAGAACCACCTAAAAACTGTCTTGCATAAGCGCTTAGGCTTTCAACATATCTTCTTTGACCTTCGGCATATATAGTGTCAAAAGCTAGACTACTTTTTCCTGATCCTGAAACACCTGTCATAACGATTAATTTGTTTTTCGGTAAAGTTATGTCAATATTTTTTAAATTGTTTTCTCTTGCACCTTTAATTATTATTTCATCCATAGTATCTCTCCATTTCTATATTACTGTAATAAATGTGTCAATTATAATAATACTAAGTAAACAAATGTTTGTCAATGCTTTTGCCTAAAATAAAAAAGTACTTTTGTACTATTTTATCTTTTTAATGTTTTTGTTTTTTGACGTTTGCTATTTAAAGCGTTTTCCATAATTTTATCTATTTCATATGTGCTTAATAGTAATCCCATTTCTTTATTAAATTCTTTAATAAATATTTGAGCTCTTTTGTATCCGCAAGAAGGTGTTGTGTTTTCACTATAAAGTATACTTAAAGATGTAAGGCTTAATAATCTATGTCTTAATTCTATATCACTATAAAAATTATTATTGTCTTTTTTTAGGCTTGTTAAATCATATCTATTTGGATACATTTTTTCAATCTTTTTTAATAACTCATCAGCATCCATCTCTCTTTTGCCGATATATTTTATTGTGTCTTCGGTTTCAATTATTTTTCCTTTTTCATCTACATTATAATATATTCGCTTAAAAACTTTATTTGATGCTTTATCGCTTTTTGGTTCAATATAGTTATATGATTTATAGTATGGACATGATAATATTTGCTCCTGGGCAGCTGGCAAGCGTTTTATTAACTCTTCTGCTTCCATAAGGTCTTCTTGCGTAGTTTTTCTATTTTCCCTTTCTAACTTTGTATCAGGGTATTTCATTTCATACCAAGAGGTAATTATATCAATTAGATCTTGCATGGCGGTAAGCCTAAATCGGCATTGGTATCCGTTATTTATAGATGTTTCAAGCCATTTTAAAAATTCTGGGTTGTTTCTTAATTTATATTTTTTTTCATCTTTTTCATAAAAGTTTTTTTCTTTATAATATTCCATAATATATCTCCTTTTGCATGATATTATATCATAATTTTAAATATTAATCATTATAATTAGGAGTATATATTAATCTTTTGGTTCAAAAACTAATGAGAAGAAGAAGGAAAAGATGATGGCTGCACTTATACCGGCTGATGTTAAATTTAATGTGCCATTAAATAATCCTAATATTCCTCCTTCATTATAACCTTGGATTGCTCCATGGGTTAGCATGTGCCCAAAGCTAGTAATTGGAACTAAGGCTCCACCACCTGCCCATAAAACAATTTTATCATATATATTAAATACATCTAAAAAGGTACCGATGACGACAAACATGACAGTTATGTGACCTGGTGTAAGATTAGTTTTATCTAATATTATTTGTCCTAAGGCACAAACTAGTCCACAAAATATAAAAGCATTTAAGTATATCATTGTATTACCTCCAAACTTACGGCATGAGCAACTGCTGGTATTGATAATTTTTGATTTGTCATACTTGGATTCATCAAAGCGCCGGTGGCGACAAGCAATATTTTTTTGTATTTACCTTTTTTCATTTCTTTAAAAATATATGAATACGTAACTAATGGGGCGCATGCTGGACCACTTGCTCCGGCATATACTGGTTCTTTTTCTATATCATAAATCATTGTTCCTGTATCATTATAGTTTTTTAAGTTTATGTTATATTTGTCTTTCATGTATGTTTTTAATATTTCTTTTCCATATTTACCAAGATCTCCTGTTAATACAAGGTCGTAATAATCTATATCTCGTTTTGTGTCTTGAAGATGCTGGTAAATGGTATCAGCGGCGGCTTTGGCCATTACTGCTCCCATGTGAAAGACATTTGTTGTTTTTGAATCTATTACTTTGCCTATTGTTCCACTTTCTATTTTTATTCCTTTTTTATTTTGTGTTATTAATGCACTAGCGGCTCCTGTGGCTGTGAAGGTTGTGGTCTTTGGTTTTGGACCTCCATATTCTACGGGATATCTATATTGCTTTTCGGCAGCATTATTGTGTGAAGAGGTAAAGGTAATAATGTTTTTAGCTTGCTTTTTATCTATAAAGTTTGCTCCCAGTATTAAACCTAATGTACTTGTTGAGCAGGCGGCGTATATTCCTATAAAACTTGCATCTATTTTTGCTGTAGCATAGTTTGATGCGACTATTTGATTTAATAGGTCCCCACCTATTAATATGTCTATATTTTTAATATTAGTTTTTTCTTTTAATAAATCTATACTTTCTTTTATGAGTTTTATTTCGGCTTGTTCCCATGTTTTTTCATTAAAGTATAAGTCTTTATAACTTTTGTCGAAATAATTTTTTAATGGGCCTTCTGCTTCATAAGGTCCAGTTATAGTTATAGTGTCATTTATGTATGCATTATTATATTTTATGGTCATACAAGACCCACCAGCGTTCTAATTAAACTAAAGACAAAGCTTCCTATTATTCCGTATATTATAACGGCTCCTGATAGTTTTAGCATATTTGCCCCTATTCCGGTAACTAATCCTTCTTTTCGGTATTCTAAAGCTGCGCTTTGGGTTGCGTGGGCAAAGCCTGTAATTGGTATAATAAGTCCGCATTTGCAGAAATTAACCCATTTGTCAAAAAATCCTAAGCTTGTAAGTAGGCAGCTTATAAATATTAAAGTTATTAGCATGCATACGGTGGCTTCCTTGTTTGGAATAAGTAAATATGTTTCGTAGAAGTCTATTAAAAAATTCCCTATTACGCCCATAATTCCGCCGGTAATAAAAGCTATTATGGCATTATTTATGGTGTCTTCTTTTGGGGTGTTTTCATCTACTATTTTCTGATAGTTATCTTTCATAATTTTCCTCCTAGCTTTATTATGTCTTTTTTATTTTTTTATATACAAAAAAACACTTAAGAACAAGTGTTTTCTTGATATTCATATTTATATTTGTTGTTTTCGTAGGTAATGATAACAGAGCCATTTATTTCTTCATTGGTTCTTGGGTCTATTATGCTATTTCCGGAAAGTAATCCTGCTTTTTTTAAGGTTTGAACGTTTATGCATGCACCATCATCTAATTCAGTAGGATTATTAGCAATATATGTTTTAGTAACGTTTTTTATCTGATAAATTTGCTGCTCATAGGCTTTTTGTTTTGATTTTTGTATTGAGTTACCTATGGTTGGAACTGCTATTACAGCGGCAATTGCTAAAACGGCAAGTACTGCTAATAATTCGATTAATGTAAATCCTTTTTTCATTTTATCACCTATTATAATTATAAAATAATAGGGTTTTGTTGTCAATTAAAGGTGTGTTTTAATTTTGCAAGCACTTTTTTTTCTTTTCTTGAAACGTCTACTTGTGATAATCCTAAGTTGCTTGCAATTTCTGATTGGGTTAAATCTTCAAAATATCTTTCGATCATTATTGTTCTTTCTGGTTCTTTTAATTTTTCTATTTCTGTTTTTAATGCTATTAACGTGTTATAATCGGGATTTGCTGATTTAATTAGTTCATGCATGGAAATATCATCTGCTATTATTTCATCCATACTGAATGGATCTTTGTAGTTTAAAATCTGTTCTACTGATGATAAATCGATTTCTAAAAAATCGCTTAATTCTTTATTTGTTGGGATGCGCATTAGATGCTGAGTAAGATGTTCTTTGGCTGTTTCTATTTTGTTTTTTAATTTATTTAGGTCTTTACTTAATTTTATCGAGCGGTCTTCTCTTACAAATTTGCTTATTTCGCCGTAAATGTATTTGTATGCATAGCTTGTAAATTTTACTCCTTTAGTTTTATCATAGTTTTTATATGCTTCAATTATACCTATACATCCTGCTTGAAATAGATCTTCTTTGCTTTTATATTTTGAAAATTTATTTGCGATGCTGTATATTAAGCTTTCGTTTTTTAAAATGATTTCTGTTATTTCTTCCACTTATCCTCCTTACACACTTATTAGATTAACAGCTGTCATTTCGTCGGTGACATATTTTAGGTTGTTTATCAGTTTTATTTGGTTTTCGTTTAAGCATATAAAACTTTTTTCGCATATTTTGTAACATTTTTCTATTGTCTTCATACCATATTTGTCAATATAATTTAAGTTTTGAATGTTTAATACAATATTTTTTATTCCAACTTTATGAATTAAATGTATTACTTCTTCATTTAATTTACTTCTCGTTTCTTTTGTTAACTTTCCAAACATTCTAACAAATAGAATTCCCATTTTAGAATCTATATCAATGTCTAACATATCATCACCGTTTAAAGTGTAGCACGCTTTTTATAATAATTGTACGTTTTCGACAAAACTAGAATTTTATTTTAAAAAAAGATTACTTATAGTTTTCCTTTTAACTTTTTATTTTCTTTTTCTAACTCTTTTAAACTTTTATTAGGCGTAGGTAAATCTTCAGGCATCGTTCCACCCAATTCTTTTATCGTCTTTCTTATTTTACTGCCAACTTTGTAAT
>CAMNJS010000011.1 GCA_946541645.1 uncultured Bacillota bacterium
CAAGCTGCAATTAGAGAAAAAGCAGATAAATAATTACATTAATAAAGGCTAGAGAAATCTAGTCTTTTTTGTGCTATAATTAAAATGGGTGGTATATGTCACAGAATTTTAAAAAATGGTTAGAAAAAGCTGAAACTTACAGTGATCATAATTGTTTAAAGCACAAACACAATTATTTAATTAAATATCTGCTTGTTGTTACTAACATAAATGAGCATGCTAGTTCAAATTATTTTGGAAAAAAGAGTATTATTATGTATTGAAGTGTAGTCAGTGCAACTCATTTGTTCCAGACAGTATTGGTGGTAATTATAAGTATAATATTTTTAATATTGACAATATTGATATTTCCTTACCAAGGATTACTGTTAATACAATAAAAAAAGCCCTATCTATAATTTTAGTAAGTTAATTGATGTGGAATAGATTAATATTAATAATAGTCAACTATAATATAAGAATGATTAAATTGTGAAAATAAAAAAACATATAATGAGTCATTTAAACAAAAATGGTTGCTTAGATAAATTGTTGTTAAGCTGCTTTTAATATTTGTAATAATTATGTAGTGTAATAATGTAAATTATATTGATAATTAATTTGGAGGATTGGTTATGATTGAGGTTAAAAATGTTACGAAAAAATATGGCCAAAAGAAGGCTGTTGATAATGTATCTTTTAAAGTAAATGACGGCGATATATTTGCTTTTATTGGTCATAATGGAGCTGGGAAAACGACGCTTATTAAGGCTATTGTTGGAATACATGATTTTGATGAAGGAGATATTTTAATAGATGGTATGTCTATTAAGGATAATCCTGTAGAATGCAAAAAAATAATGGCATTTGTACCAGATAATCCAGAAACATATGAACATATGAAAGCAATTGATTATATTAATTTTATATGTGATATGTATGATGTAGATGTGGATACAAGGAAAAAAAATATTAAAAAATATGCTGTTTTGTTTGGTATGCAAGATAAGCTTAATGATACAATTGATAGTTATTCTCATGGTATGAAGCAAAAAATAGTATTAATATCGGCTTTGGTTCATAATCCTAAAATATTAATTATGGATGAACCTTTTGTCGGGTTAGATCCTAAGGCGGTATTTGATATTAAAGAGGTTTTAAATGAGATGGTAAAGGAAAAGAAGATAATATTTTATTCAACGCATATATTAGATGTGGCTGAAAAATTATGTTCAAAGGTAGCAATTATTAAAAATGGTAAACTTGTAAAAAGTGGTAGTATGGAAGAAATAAAAGGTGATAAATCATTAGAAAATGTGTTTATGCAGCTTGGGGAGGAATAATGAAAAAGTTATATTCGTTAATCAAAGCATGCATGACTAGTGATATGTCTTTATTTAAGATTAAAACAAAAAGTAGTAGATCGGCTATGATTATTCCATTATTTATAGCAGTATATTTAATGTTTATGATTTGGGGTAGTGCTAATACATTATTTGAGAAGGTTGCACCATTTAATCTTCAATCTGTTATATTATCGTTTTTTGTATTTAGCATCTCGGCTATGACTTTTATTGAGGGAATATATAAGGCTGGTCCATTAATATTTAACTGTAAAGATGATCAATTATTATTATCTTTGCCGATAGAGAGAAAAACAGTTTTATTCATTAGAGTATTTAAGTTTTATGTTTTTGAACTTTTGTTTAATTCACTATATTTATTACCAATTATGATTGCTTATGTAAGATGGAGCCAAAATATTGACTGGGCATATTTTTTGATTTGTTTTGTTATGTTATTCATACTTCCCATAATACCTATAGTATTATCTTGTTTTGCAGGTGTATTTACTTCTGGCTTATCTAGTAAATTTAAATATAAAAATGCTGTGCAAATAATTATGTCAATGATTTTTTTAATTATTATGTTATATTGTTCATTTAATATGGATGGATTATTTACTTATGTTATAAATCATGCTACTAGTATGAATGATTTAATAGCTAAAATATATTATCCAGCTTTTGTTTTTACTAAACTGGTTACAAATTTTAATATGTTTGATTTAATTACATTTGTATTAATTAACGTAGGTATATTTATTTTATCTATCTTTATTTTAAACAAGTTTTATTTTAAGGTTAATTCGAGGTTAAAAAGTGTTATAGTTTGTAATAATAAGAAGATTAATGTTGATAATTTAATAATTAAATCTAAATCGCAAACTAGTTCATTAGTTAGAAAAGAGTTAAATACTTTTTTTAAGATACCGGTATTTATAATTAATGCGGGATTTGCTTTAGTGTTATTTGTATTTATAGCCATAGTGATATCAATTAGATTTGATAATATTATTCCGTTATTAATAAGTGAACAAAATGGTTTAGGATTATCTAAAGATTTGATAATAAGCAACATGTCAGTTTTTATATTTGTATTAATATCTTTAGCAGCATTTATGACATCTATTACTAGTTCAGTTATTAGTTTAGAAGGTAAGAATATTGCTATTTTGAAAGCATTACCTATAAAAGAAAAAACAATATTAATAAGTAAAATTTTAGCTGCTTTAACAATAACTACACCAGTATTATTAATTGGTAATATAATATTATTTATAAGGTTTAAAATTAATATTATAGAGGCAATATTATTAATATTATTATCAGTAATAATGCCATTAGTTTCACATTTTATCGGAATAATAATTAATCTTAAATATCCTAAGTTTGATTTTGAAAGTAGTGCTGAGGTGGTTAAGCAAAGTACTAGTTCATTTATATCAGTTATGGTGGGTATGTTATTATTTATTATATCGGTGGTGGTTACTATTAATATAGTCGGACATATCAAAGCTGTTTTATTATTATTCTTAGCAGCATTAGTTTATTTGGCTTTGGATGTAATTTTATATATATATTTAATTAATGTGGGAACTAAAAAATTTAATAATTTATGTGATTAGGATGGATGTTGTTTTTTAATTCATTATAGATGGGAGCTTGTATTGTGAAAAAATTATTTGGTGAGATTAATTTAACGTGGAAAAGGTTAATTATATTTGCAGTTATTGCTGGTGTGTATACGGCTTTAATTACTTTGATGCCTTCGTTAAAGTATACTTCTTTTAATACAATTGCGGTTACATTTGAGGTATGGATTTTCTTTGGAATAATAATTATAATGAATAGTAAGTCAAATATAGATGCGGCTTTGAAGTGTTTTGTGTTTTTCTTAATAAGTCAGCCTCTTGTGTACCTTATTCAAGATATTGTAAATCATAGTAATTTATTTATGACGTATTATGGATATTGGTTTATGTGGACTATTGCTACAATTCCAATGGGGTTTGTAGGCTATTATATGAAAAAGGATAAGTGGTGGGGATATGTAATTTTATTCATTGGAATACTTATGGTTGCTGAAGAATATGGTACTTATTTTTCCAAGTTTATGTTTTCTTATCCACACTATATTTTGATATCATTATTTTGCGCAGGCACGATGATTATTTATCCACTTTATATATTTAATAATAAAAAGATAAGAATAACTGGCGTAGTAATAAGTACTATAATTATTATTGCTGTTACTGTTTTGTGTATTATTAATCCACCTATATATAGTACAGATATTTTGGTAAGCGGTGAGAAAAATCAGTTTGATAATACTTATAAAGTTTATCTAAAAGATAGTAAATATGGAAATGTTAAAATTACATATAATGAAAAGATAGATTCTTATTTAGTTCATGCTGATTTTAAAAAAGAAGGTAAGACGTATATGATATTAGAATCTTCAGATGGAAATAAAGTTAAATATGATTTAGACATAAAGCGTGATACTTATAAGATTAATAAAAAGTAACTGTAGTTTGTTTTAAACTAAGAGAAATCTTAGTTTTTTTTATGGTTTAATTAATTGTTTTTAACTGTGCACTGGTCATATAATATTTAAAGGTGTGATTATATGCATTTTATAAAAGAGCAAATTAAATTTATAATGAAAAATGATCCTTCTATTAGAAGGTGGTATGAAGTTTTACTGATGCCTGGGTTTAGGGTATTATTTTATTATAAAATTGCAAGGTTTTTTTATTTAAGAGGTTTTTATTTTTTTAGCAGGTTGTTTTGCTATATAGGGAGGCAAAAAACAGGTATTGAAATTCACCCGGGCGCTATAATTGGCAAAAATTTATTTATTGATCATGGAGTAGGTGTGGTGATAGGGGAAACATGCATTATAGGAGATAATGTAATTATTTATCAAGGAGTTACTTTAGGTGGGACTGGTAAGGAAGTTTGTAAGAGGCATCCTAATATAGGAAGTAATGTATTTATCGGGGCTGGTGCGAAAATTCTTGGAAATATTAATATTGGTAATAATGTTAAAATAGGAGCAGGATCTGTTGTTTTAAAAGATGTAAGTGATAATGTAACAGTGGTCGGTATTCCTTCAAGGATAGTAAAATAGCGCTCATAAAATGAGCGTTATTTTGTTAATTTATATATGTTATATGAAGGCGTATTAAATAACCTAAAGTTATAGCTTGAAACACCTAATCCGTTTGAAATGTATAAATCAGAATTTTCTAATTTGTAATTGCTTTCATAATATTTGGTAGCGCCATTTGGAAGAATTATTGGTCCAAATGGGGTTCTGGTCTGTCCGGCATGAGAGTGTCCAGCTAAAATAAGGTTAAATTTGTTATCTATTAAGTCATCAATGTAATCTGGCTCGTGCATGATAAGTATATTATAAAATGGGCCATCTTTGTCAAAGGCGTTTATGTAGTCTAAGGCAGGTTTTAGCTTGTCGTTAATACTTTGCTTATCTTTGAATGTACTTGCGCCTGCTATAACCATGAAATTATATCCATTTTTATATATTGTGTCATATGTATTATTTAGATTTTTAAAACCACTATTTGAAATTATATTGGTCCATTCATCAAATTTTAAATCATGATTTCCATTAATGGCATATTTTCCGGCTACGGTTTCAATTTTAGCAAGTTCACTACTTATTTCTTTAACTATGTTTTCATTTATTTTGGTATCTTTGTCTATTAAATCACCAGTTAAAACGACAATATCTGGTTTTTGTGCATTTATACTATTTATAAGTTTGCGCATTTGTTTTTTATCAAAAACTCTTCCATAATGAATATCACTTATATGAACTATTTTGAAGCCTTCAAAATTTGAGGTGAGGTTTTCTATTTTTATGTTATATTCTTTATGGGTTATGATTTTTGGCTCAATAAAGTGTCCATATGCAGTTACTAAAGCAATTAAAAGAATTACCTTTAAAATATTTTTAATTATTTTTATTTTTTTCTTTTTTCTTTTTGCCATCTATTTTCACCTATTGTAATTATAGCACATCATAAAAAAAGACCAAAGTCTTTTAAGTAAATATGAGTAAAAATGTTTGCAGGGATAAAATTATGCCGTTATGCATGAAGTGAAAACTCATAGGAACTAGAACGTTATTTGTTTTACTTAGCATATAGGCAAAGGCAAATCCCTCACTACAGTATGATAGAAGATATAGTGGAAATAATCTATCAAGAGGCATGCCTATTAAATGAAGACTTCCAAAGATTAAACCGGAAGCAAGGATGAATAATGTTTTGGTTTTAAATATACTTTTAATTCCCATTCTAAATATCGATTCTTCTAATATTGGGGCGATGAATACGGCAGATATAAATGTATATATAGGATGCATTGCAAATTCGTTTCTAATTGCTGATTCGTTTTCTGAAAGCCCTCCGCCGTATTTATTTATAAGAATATTAGAAAGCATCATTATAATTATTCCAATTATATATATGCTTAAATATTTTTTAAAATAGCTCATGTGGTTTTTTTTGATATCTTTAATGGCAGCTTTTATTTCTTCACAGTATACAATATATATTATAAAAATCATGATAAGTTCAATAATTATATTATAAGTTATAAGAATATAGTCTGCAACATCATCTAGGTTAATATGTAACATTAGTAGAGGCATATCTTTAAATAAGCTTATGAAAAAATACATAAGTATTATGCCTAAACCTTTAAATAAGTATTTCCATCTATTTTCTTCTTGCTTTATTAACATATTATCACCAATATTATTATATCATGCATTTATTAAAAATGTTATAAAAAGTATTTTTCTTTAAAATTGAGCATATATTTAAAGAAAAGGTGTCCAAAAGATAAAAAATGTGTTATAATCTTTTGTAGACATGCAGGAAAAGAGTGGGCTATCCCACTCTTTAATGTAGTAAGGAGGCTTTAGATGGAAGACAAAATTAGAGAATTATTAGAGGAAGATATTAATGAGGCTGGATACATACTAGATGAAGTTTTTTATGGAAAAGATGAAGGGGTTAATACTTTAAGACTCGTTATTGATAAGCAGGGATATATCAATATTAATGATTGCGTTAAAGTTAATGATATTGTTAATCCAATTTTAGATAAGGAAGATCCTATTAGTGAGAGTTATGTACTTGATGTTTGTTCAAAGGAAAAAGGAAGTGATATAGATGGACAGTAAAAAATTTAAACTAGCTGTTGATAATTTGGTTAAGGAAAAAGGTATTAATGAAGATTTAATTTATGATGCGATGGAACTAGCACTTACTTCGGCGTATAAGAAAAATTATCATTCTCTTTCTAATGTTAGAGTAGATATCAACAGAGATTCTGGGGAAATTAAAATATTTTCTTACAAAACGGTTGTTTTTAGTAAAGATTACGAAAAAGAAGATGGAAAATTAGAAACAGAAGTTGTTACTGATGAAGAAGGTAACGAGGCAGTAGTGGAAAAGGAATTTATTTTTGATGACAGAATTCATATTACTTTGGAGGATGCTTTAAAGCAAGTCCCTGGCATTAAAATTGGTGATACGATTGAAAAAGAAGTTACTCCAAAAGATTTTGGTAGAGTTGCGGCTTCAACTGCTAAACAAGTAGTAATTCAGAAAATAAGAGAGGCTGAGAGGCAATTAATTAGTGATGAATTTTCTGATAAACAAGATGAGATGGTTACTGGTATAGCTTCAATGGAAGATGTTAAAAATTATTATATAGATTTAGGAAGAACTCAGGGAATACTTCCTAAAAGTGAAATTATCCCTGGGGAAACTATTAAAATGGGTTCTAGTATTAAGGTTTATATTACTAAAGTTGAAAATAATTCAAAAGGATCTCTTATACTTCTTTCAAGAAAACAATTTGGTTTTGTAAAAAGACTTTTTGAACTTGAAATACCAGAAGTAAATGAGGGGATAATTTTGATTTATAGTGTTGCTAGAGAGGCTGGTGTAAGGACAAAAATAGCGGTTTATTCTGAAAATTCTAATGTAGATCCAGTTGGGTCTTGTATTGGCGAAAAGGGAAGTAGAATTAATAGAATTATAGATGAACTTAATGGTGAGAAAATTGATGTGATTCCTTATGAAAATGATCCAGCAAGATTTATTGAAAATGCTTTAAGTCCAGCCAAAAATTTGCACGTGTTTATTACTGATGAAAAAGAAAAGAAAGCTTTAGTTGTAGTTGATAAGGAAAATTTGTCACTTGCTATTGGTAAAAAAGGACTTAACGTTCGTTTAGCTTCGCGTTTGACACATTATAAAATTGATGTTCAAACGATTGAAGAAGCTAGAAATAATGGCATAAGTATTGTGGAGTGATAATATGAGAAAAATTCCAATGAGAACATGTGTGGTTACCCGTGAAAAGCTTCCTAAAAAGGAACTTGTAAGAGTTGTAAAAACAGCTGATGGTGTTATTGTAGATACTACGGGGAAAGTTAATGGTAGAGGGGCTTATTTAAAGATGGACAAAGATGTCTTCGAGAAAGCGAGACAATCTAAAGTTTTAGAAAGACATTTGGAAATTAATGTGCCAGATGAAGTATATGATGAATTAAATAAGTTATTATAATAGAAACGAGGTGCTTAATATGATGACAGTACTTGAGTATGCGACTGATGTAAATAGAAGTGTCGAGGAAATATTAGAAAAATGTCATGAGCTTGAAATCGATGTTAATAGTGAAAATGATGAGCTTAGTGAAGAGGATATTATTAATCTTGACAATAATTTGGATGATATTGATTCTTATGAGGAAGAGATAGAAGAGGAAACTGAAAAAGTTGAGATGAAGGCAGCTAAGGCAAAAACAGCGAAAAAGTTAAACAAACCAAAGAATGATTTTAAAGAGATTACTGATAAGCAAAATTTTGCCAAAAAGAAAAAAGAAATGTATAAAAGTAAGGAAAAACTTCAGAGTAATGCACCTACTCAAAGTGATAAAATTGTTCTTTATAAAGAAAATATGACAATAGGCGAACTTGCAAATGCTATGGGAGTTGCGGTTAGTGAAATTATAAAGAAATTGTTTTCTTTGGGTCTTATGGTAAATATAAACAGCCCTATATCTTTTGAAAATGCTAGTTTACTTGTAACTGATTATGATAAAGAACTTAAAAAAGAAGAGACGGCTAATGTTGCTAATTTTGAAGAATTTGAGGTTATAGATAATGAGGAGGATTTAGTTTCTAGACCGCCTGTTGTTACGATAATGGGTCATGTTGATCATGGCAAGACTACTTTACTTGATGCTATTAGAAAAACCGATGTTGTATCGACTGAAGCAGGTGGAATTACACAAGCAATTTCTGCTTATCAAGTAAGGCATGATGATAAATTAATTACTTTTATAGATACTCCTGGGCATGCGGCTTTTACAGAAATGCGCGCAAGAGGAGCTTCAATTACGGATATTGTAATTATTATAGTTGCGGCTGATGATGGAGTTATGCCACAGACTAAAGAAGCTATTGATCATGCTAAAGCTGCTGGAGTTCCAATAATCGTTGCTATAAATAAAATGGATAAGCCTGGAGTAAATCCTGATAAGGTTATGACGGAACTTTCAGAGTATGGGTTAATGCCTGAACAGTGGGGCGGAGATGTTTTATTTAATAAGATTTCGGCCGCAACAGGAGAAGGTATAGATGAACTTTTAGAAAATATTTTATTAGTTGCTGATCTTCAGAATTATAAAGCAAATCCTAACAGGTACGCAATGGGAACGGTGGTTGAGTCTAGGCTCAATAAGCATTTAGGGCCAATTGTTACTGTTTTAGTTCAAAATGGAACTTTAAGATTAGGTGATCCTGTAGTTGTTGGAACGGCTTTTGGTAAGGTGCGTACATTAAAAGATGATAAAGGAAAGCAGATAACTGAAGCATATCCTTCACAACCAGTTGAGATAACTGGGCTTAATGATGTGCCTAGTGCGGGGGATAGGTTTATGAGCTTTGAATCTGAAAAAGAAGCTAAGTCTATTGCGGCTGAAAGGAAAGAACAGCTTAGAATAAAAAGTACGCGAGCTAAATCAGCAGTTTCTTTGGATGAACTTTTTGCTAAAATAAATGATGGTCTTAAAGAGATTAATGTTTTAATTAAAGCCGATGTTAATGGTTCGGCAGAAGCTGTTAAAAATTCTATTGAAAAAATAGAGGTTGAAGGTATTAAAGTAAATGTTATTAGAAGTAGCGTAGGAGCTATAACAGCCAGTGATATTGTTTTAGCTAAAGCTTCAAATGCGATTGTTATTGGTTTTAATGTTAGACCTAGTTCAGAAATTAAGGAAAAAGCCAAAGAGGAAGGCGTGGAAATAAGATTTTACGATATTATATACAAAGCTACTGAGGAAATGGAAGCAGCAATGAAGGGAATGCTTGATCCAGAATATGAGGAAAGTATTTTGGGAACGGCTGAAATAAGACAAATATTTAAATTTTCTAAAGTTGGAAATATAGCTGGTTCTTCAGTAACTGATGGGTTAATTAAAAGGGACAGTAAAGCTAGAGTTATTAGAGATGGCGTAGTTATATATGATGGTAAAATAGGGTCTTTACAAAGAGAAAAGGATACTGTCAAAGAAGTTAAAAAAGGTTATGAATGCGGTATTACAATTGAAAACTTTAACGATATTAAAGTTGGTGATGTGATAGAAGCATATGAAATGGTTTTAAAGAAAAAGTAGTGATATGGTGGATTATCAAGTATTAGTTAATAAAAATAATTCGCTTGGTAAAGATTACGTGCCTGATAATTTAGTTGAAATTCACGAACCTGCAGGCGTAAAAATGGATTCTAATTATGTCAATAAGCTTGATAAATTCGTTTACCAAGAATTTAAAGATATGCAAAGTGATGCCTTGCTTTGTAATTATGAGATTTTTGTTGATTCTTCTTATAGATCATTTGATTATCAGCAAAAACTTTTTAATGATATAGTTTCAAAAAAAGGTTTGAAATATGCTTTAAGGTATTGTGCTTTACCTGGAAGTAGTGAGCATCAGACAGGGCTTGCTTTTGATGTCATTGTAAGAAGAGATGGCATATTAATAAGTGATGTAAGTGAAATGGATTCTGAGCTTATTTGGCTTATGGATAATTCATATAAATATGGATTTATACTTAGGTATCCTAAGGGAAAGGAAAAGATTACTGGTTATAATTTTGAGCCTTGGCATTTTCGCTATGTTGGACGTGATATTGCTTTGGAAATGCATGATAGTGGTATTACTACTTTGGAAGAATATATTATAAATAAAGATATTAAAAGGTTTAGACTTTGATATCTTTTTTTAGTTGATTATTCTTTGTAAAATAGTGTATATTGTAATTAGTATTTGTTTTAAAGAGTTAGAATATGATATATAATATAAGAGGTGGTATCATGGGAAAAAGATATGCGATAAAATATGGAACTTTAAAACCGGTAATTGAAAAGGTTGCTGGTAAAAGTTATGGAAATGATGATGAACAGGTGGAAACTGTTAATTTACCTTACGATAAGGAAATTGACTCTTTATATACAATAGTGGAAGATTTTGGTAATGGCCTTTGGCAAGATACTATAACTGGATTTATTTATGGAAGTAAAGTAATAGGTCACTTAGAAACTAAAATGAGTGAAGATGATATTGAGACTTGGTTAATTTTGGGACATCATAATTACAGCTATGATGGTGTTGCAAGGAATTATTATGATTATGATTTTGAAAATATAACATCTTATATTATGTTTTGCACTTTAAAGACAAGAAGTATGGTTGATAAAGTTCAGAAAAAATTGCGTGAGAAAGAAAATATAGTTAAGGAGGCATTTAATTTGTATCAGTCTAGGTTAAGTGATGGGGAAAATTTAGAAGGTAAAAATTCTGAGGTGAGTCAAGAAATAAGAAGACTAACAGAATTAAGAAATCAACTTGAAAGTAAACAAATTTTAGATGAGCCAATATTTATAAGAAAAGAGGCTGGAAAGAAAAAGGATGCGGTTAGAATATCTAAGGAAGAAGATATTCCTTCTGCTTTGAAAGGAGCAGTTAGAATAGAAGATGGAGAGTTAGTTTTGGACTGTACTGAGGGGGAAGAACGTGCACCACTTGGTTCTGTAATAGGCTATGAAGCTAGTGATAAAACTGCTTCTGGGATGAATACTTGGAATATTGCTAATGCAGCAACTAATTTAGTTGAGAAAGATGGAGTATTTTTTACTAAGCCTACAGTTTTTGAAGCACAAAGAATTGGCGATGAATTGCCTAGTTTTATGGAAGGCGCTCAAGTTGTTATGAATGCAGATGGCTCTTATACCGTTACAACAGATTGGGGTCAGAGTACAGGATTTAAAGGAGAGGCATATTTTGTTAGATATGGGACTAAGGCTGACGGGACACCTGATGTTAATATTCTTACTAAATCTGAAGAGTCTTATGAAGCTTATTTTGTTTGTGATAAGGCTGGAAATATAATAGGTAAATTATCTGAAATTGATCCTGTTATAAAAGATGAAAATAAAGTTAAATAAGCGCCAAATATTTGGTGCTTTTAAAATAAGCTTTTATAATTATAATTTTGTTGGTATAATATAAGTGGGAAATGAGGGATATTAATGAGCATTAAAATCGAAAGAATATCAGATGCGTTAATTGAACAGATTAGTTATATTATAGCTAATGAGGTTAAACATAAAGATATTGATTTTGTTACAATTACGGATGTTAAGGTAAGTAGTGACTTAAGTTATGCGAAAGTTTATTTTACGGTTTTAGATGATAATAAAAAAGATATAACTTTGAAAGCTTTAAAAGAAGCTAGTGGTTTTATAAGACATGAACTTAGAGATAGAGTTGAGATTAGACAGATTCCAGAGCTTACGTTTGTTTATGATGAAAGTATTAACGAGGCTCAAAAAATCGAAGATATATTGGATAAGCTTAAAGAGGAATAAATTGCAATTTCTAAAGTTTTCTAATTAATACTTTTTAACTAAAAATGTGACTAATTGTTACGTGAAAGGATGGGCATTAAACTTAAAAAAAGTATAAAAATGCTTGACATACATATAATTTATGTGTATAATCTTTTTGTAATTTGAAAAAGGAAAGAAGAAGTGTCCGCTTCTCACCCGATTGCAAGGTAGTGATGGGTAAATGCCGAATAAGTTTAAAACTGATAGGTGAAGTGGGCACATTTGTGCTTACTTTTTTAATTAAATTATTTGGAGGTGTCTTGTATCGCAAAAGAAAAAGATTTATTTATTAATGAGCAAATACGTGCCAAGGAAGTTATGGTAATAGGACCTAATGGTGAACAATTAGGGGTAAAACCTATTAAAGATGCTTTAACGCTGGCTTCTTATGCTGGTTTTGACTTAGTATTAATGAATCCAGGTGGAAAACCACCAGTTTGTAAAATAATGGATTACAATCGTTATAAGTATGAGAATAAGAAGAAACAAAAAGAAAACATGAAAAAACAAAGGGAAGCTAATTTGGAAATGAAAGAATATAAGCTTTCTGTAACTATTGATGTTCATGATTTTAATACTAAGCTTAAAAATGCTAGAAAATATTTAGAAAAAGGTCATAAGGTTAAAGTTAGTATAAGATTTAAAGGCCGTGAAATTGCTCACAGTAATTTAGGTAAAGATGTTATTTTGCGCTTTGCTAATGAATGTAATGATATTGCGATTATTGAACAGCAACCTAAAATTGATGGGCGTATTATGGCTATGATACTTGCACCAAATAAAGAGAAATAGGAGGAAGTTATGTCAAAGAAGATAAAAGCTAAAACTCATAAAGGTTTATCAAAAGTTTTAAAGGTTAGAAAAGGTGGATCTATTAAATTTCAACCTGCTAACAAAAATCACAAATTAACACATAAGAGTAATGCTTCAAGAAGAAGAAGACATCAAGACTCTAGTGCTAGTTCAGCTGATTTAAAAAGATTAAAAAGTGTTATTAATAAGTAATTAAGGAGGAAGAAATATGAGAGTTAAAGGTGGAACAATACATCGTGCTAGAAGAAAGAAAGCACTAAAACAGGCTAAAGGTTATTTTGGCAGTAAGCATAGACTTTATAAAACTGCTAAAGAGCAAGTTATGCATTCAGGAGCTTATGCTTATAGAGATAGAAAGAATAGAAAAAGAGATTTTAGAAAGTTATGGATTACAAGAATTAATGCTGCGTGCAGACTAAATGAAATTAGTTATTCTAAATTTATTGATGGTTTAAATAAGGCTGGTATTGAAATTAACAGAAAAATGCTTGCTGAAATAGCTATCGATGATGAAAAGGCTTTTGCAGAGTTAGTAAAAGCTTCTAAGGCTGCTTTAGAAGGAAAAACTTATGAAACTAAGGCTACTAAAGAAGTAAAATCCGAAGTAAAAGAAACTACTAAGAAAGAAACTAAAAAAGAAGTTAAAGAAGATTTATCTAAATTAACTGTTGCTGAACTTAAAAAGTTAGCTAAAGATAAAGATATAGCTGGATATTCAACAATGAAAAAAGCCGAACTTATCGATGCTTTAAAATAAGGAGCTAATCCTTATTTTTTGTAATGGAGGGTTTATGAAAAATTTATATATTGATTTTGATGGAGTAATTTGCAATACTATAGAAATTACTTATAAAATGCTCGAGGAATCTGGAATTGATGTTAATGATCAAGCTGAAGTTACAAAATTTTATCAAAATTTAGATTGGAAACATGTTTTAGATATTTGTGAAATTATAAATGATGGTATGAATAATATTAAAAAGCTTGAAAGAAGTGGAAAATTTAATATTGCTATTTTAACACATGTTAATTCAATAAATGAAACAATAGAAAAAGTAAAATATATTAGAAAGTATTTGAAAGATATAACGATTATTCCTGTACCTAAGGCTATTTCTAAAACTAAAATGATTAATGCGCGATTTTCTATTTTGGTTGACGATTATCCTGTAAACCTCGATGAATGGAAAGCAGCTGGTGGAATAGGTGTAAAATTTGATTTAGATATGGATGGCAAAGGCTTCTTGGTTACTAGTCATCTGGATGAACTGTTAGAACTTTTCTAAATTTATGTACAATAGTCTATAAAAAATGTTATAATTATTATTGATTTGGAGATGAAGTTATGTTAGTACTTGCAAAGGTAGTTATGGCAATTTTACTTGGATTTTCTCTTTCAGTAGTATTTGGCTATTTTGTTGTTAAGTTTTTTCAAAAGTCACAAATGAAGCAGGCTGTTAGTGGAACGCTTGGCAAGAGGCATATGGAAAAAGATGGGACGCCGACAATGGGGGGAATAATTTTTATTGTACCGACATTAGTTACTATGGCGGCGTTAGTGATTACTGGTAAGACGCAGTTTTCAACTAATCTGTTTATTGTTTTATTTGTTTTTGTTGCTTATGCGCTTCTTGGTTTTATTGATGATTATCTAATTGTTAAAAAACATAATAATGAGGGGCTTTCAATATTTTGGAAACTTGCTTTGCAAATACTTATTGCTTTGGTATTTTTCTATATATTTTTAAGTAGTGGTAATGATCCAGTCGTAGATATTCATACATTGGGTATAAAAATAAATTTGGGCTTTTTATATGGTATGTTTTTGCTGTTTGTGCTTGTCGCAACTAGTAACGCTGTTAATATTACTGATGGCTTAGATGGACTTGCTGGAGGACTATCGGCAATTGCTTTCTTTGCTTTTGGGATTATTACTTGGGGAGCTAATTGGGCTTCTGGTAATGAAGAGGTCGCAATATTTTGCTTTGTTTTAGTTGGTTCTTTAATTGGCTTTTTAGTTTATAATAGTCATCCAGCTAAAATATTTATGGGTGATATGGGATCCCTTTCTTTAGGGGCCGCTTTAGCGTCAGTGGCTATTATTACTAATCATGAACTTACTTTGGTTATTGTTGCTTTAGTTTTTGTAATAGAAACGCTTAGCGTTATTATTCAGTGGGTAGCTTTAAGTAAATTTCATACGAAAGTATTTTTAATGACTCCGCTTCATCATCATTTTGAGAAGTTGGGTTGGAGTGAAGTGGATATTGTTAGAATGTTTTGGTCTATTGGTTTAGTGCTTAGTATGGCGGCAATCGCATTTGGCGTTTGGATTTAATAGGAGGAAGAAATTATGAGTAAAAATGAAAAAGAAATTAAGATTAAAATAGAAGGTAGGGAGTGGGAAGAATTATTAGATAAGGCTTTTAATAAAAGAATTAAAACGGTTAAGGTTGATGGCTTTAGACCTGGTAAGGCTCCTAAAGATGTATTTTTAAAGAAATATGGCAAAGAGTCTTTATATATGGATGCGGCTGATTTTGCGGCTGATAAGGCATATATGAAAATGCTTGATGAAAATAAAGATGTAGTTGAAAAATTAGTGGCTAGGCCTGATATGGTCGTTGAATCTATTGATGATAAAGGTATTAGTTTTAAATTTACTTTAACACTTAGACCTGAAGTTAAACTTGGTAAATATAAAGATTTAGGTGTTAAAAAAGAAGAAGCTAAAGTATCTAAAAAAGAGATTGAAGAGTCTATTAATAACATGCGCCAAAGATATGCCGAAGATGTTATTAAAGATGGTAAAATTACAGATGGCGATATAGCTGTTATTAATTTCGAAGGCTTTGTAGATGGCAAAGCTTTTGAAGGTGGTAAGGGTGAAAACTATTCACTTAAAATAGGTAGTGGAACATTTATTCCTGGATTTGAAGATCAGTTAGTTGGACTATCTAAAGGTGATGAAAAAGATGTTATAGTTACATTCCCTAAAGATTATCATGCAGCTGATTTAAAAGGTAAAGAAGCTACATTTAAAGTTAAAATACTTGAAGTTAAGGAAGTAAGCATTCCAGAACTTGATGATAATTTCTTTGCTGATTTAGGTATGGAAGGTATTACAACAGAAGAGCAGTTAAAAGCTCAAATATCTGAAAACTTAATGGCACGTAAAGAGATGGAAAGTGAAAATAAATACTTTGACGATTTACTTGAAGCAGCAGCTAAAAATACTAAAGTAGATGTTCCAGATGCTATGGTAAATGATGAACTTGATAGAATGCTTAAAGAATATGAACAAAACTTAAAAATGCAAGGTATTTCTTTAGACCAGTTTTATCAATTTACGAATTCTAATGAAGATGCTTTAAAAGATCAGATGAGAGAAGAAGCTTTAAAGAGAGTTACTTATAGATTAATGCTTGAAGAAATTGCAAATGCTGAAAAAATAGAAATAACTGATGATGAAGCTAAAGAAGAAGTTAAAAAACTTTCAGAAAAATATCAAATGAAGGAAGAAGAATTTTTGATGAACTTTGGAGGTTTAGATTTAGTTAAATATGATCTTAAAATGAGAAAAGCAATGGACGTGCTAAAAGGATAAGTTTTACAAATATACTATATTATTAATGCACAAGTGATTATGGTTTGCAGAAATGCATATAATAATAGTGCTACTTTGTAGCAATAATCAGGTGAAGCCAACCTTAAATGGCAACTAAAAAAGATAATTAGAGTGCAAACTCTAATTATCTTTTTTATATTATTTTTTTTAATAAGTTAATTTTATAAAAAAATAAGCTCCAATAGTTAATATTATAAATAATAAAATTATTATTATAAAAATGTACTTCTTTTTCACCTTAATCACCTTGGCTTGTTATTATAGCAAATTGTCTTTTTTTGTGCAAGAAGGGGGAAATGTGTTATAATTTATATGGTAGTTGGTGATATCGTGGCAAAGAAAAGAAAAGTTAAGAAAAAAGTTAAATTTATATTTTTGTTTTTTTTAGTTTTATTACTCGGAATTATAGGTTTTATTTTTATTGGTGATAATTCGTCTAGTTTTAATGTTAAGGTTCATGAAATGTTTGATGAGGTAATTAAAAACACTAAAAAATACAAAGAATGCATGAATGATCCCAAGGAATTTACTGAAGATGATTTTGGCGATGAGCTAAAAGTATATGAAAGTGAGTTAAAAAAGCATTTTAATAGTAATGCTAATTTCACATATGTAGATTTAAATAGTGAATATAGTTTTAATAAAAATGGTGATAGTCAAAGTTATGCAGCTTCAGTTAATAAACTTCCAGCAGTATTTTACGCTTATAAGTTAGCTGATGATGGAAAACTTGATTTAAATAAAGAGCTTAAATATACATCAAATTATTCTCATGGAGGTAGTGGAGTTATTCAAAAAGATCCGGTTGGTTCAAAATATACTATTGGTAAGCTTTTAGAATATGCGATTCAGTATAGTGATAATATTGCTTATTTTATGATACTTGATCAAATAGGGGGTACTAGTAAAGTAAAAGAGTTTTGGAAAGGATTAAATGTAGATATTACTTATACTGATAAATTTGGTAATTTATCTACTAATTTAGGTGCCTCATATTTAAAAGAGGTGTATAAGTATTATTTAAGCGGAAAAGAAAACGCTAAAAAATTATATAATGATATGAAAGTATCTGATAATCTTGATTTTATTAAAAATGAAGGGGTTACTTATGATATTCTTCACAAGTATGGCTGGTATAGTGTTTATTATAATGATATTTCAATTGTTATGAGTAATCATCCTTATATACTTACAATTACTAGTACAAAAGGGTTTAATAATACAACTAAGGCATATTTTTTAAAAGCTCATAGTTTAGCTTCGCATTTTAATAATGAGTATTACAAGGAAAAAGGAGAGTACTGCCTTAAAAAATCATATTAATTCTTATTTGAATGGTGGTGTTATTTTGAATAGGTGTAATATAAAGTTTTTGCAAAAATTGAATTTTGTTGATTTTGATTTAGCAAAAATATACAGGGTTAAAGATATTAATCCGTTATTAGCTCGAAATAGAATATCACACCATATCGGTTTTAAGAATGTTTCTGTTGCGAATATATTGGGTAGTAATGCTTTTGATGATGGCTTTCAAAATATTCCACAGGTGTTGGATCAGTTTTTTGGCTATGATAATAGTTATCTTACTAGGAGTATTGGCCTGCTTAATCTTGATAAGGATACATTTTTTTTAGAACTATCTGGAAGTTTTAAGAAAGAACCAATATGTGTTACTGAATTTGATGATGATAAGTATATTATTACGGAAAATGGGACACATAGATTTATTGTTCTTAGGCTTATGTATTTGTCTGAACTTTCTATGGCTAAAACGGAAGAAGAAAAGATAAAATTAAAGGAAAAATATACTATTCCTGTTGATACATGTGTTATAGATAAAGACGCTAGTTATGCGATGAATTTAATTAGTATTTTTGATGTTAATGGGGAAGTTGATTATATTTTTGACGAGCATGATAAAAATTATAGACCTACTGGTAATTTCGTCATAGTATTTTTAAATGGGAAAAAGCTTAAATACACTAGAGATGAATTTTTTGATTATGTAGGAATGCTTGATGAAAAGGCTAATTACATGTGCATATTTGAAAGTATTGATGACAATGATATTTATAATTTGCTTAGTTCATATGAAAAAGTTTCAAGTTTTAAATTATTTGTCTCAAGATTTTGTCCAAGGTTTTTAAAATTTATTATTGAAAATAATTATGAAAAAATATGTTTCGAGACAAACGATAATTATGATTATTTTGAAAATTTTGGTAAGAAAATTTAGCTTAAGATATATTTTAAAAGGTTATTTAATGATAATTATAAATATGTTTATGATTTTTATTAGATAGTTTATTGAGTGTCTTTATTCACTCTTTTTTATTATTCATGTTATAATTTATGTAAGGAGAAAAAAGTATGTATGCAGATATTTTAGTTGAGGTAAATACTTTAGAAAAAACTTTTACTTATAAAGTTCCTATGGGAATGGATGCTAAAGTTGGAATGCGAGCTTTAGTTCCTTTTGGAAATAGAAAAGTAGAAGGTTTTATTATGCATATATATGAAGGTGGTAATTTTGATTATGAGGTTAAAGAAATAGTTTCTTTAGTTGATGATTATCCAGTTATTAATAAAGAAATGCTTGAACTTGGTAAATATATAAGTAAGAAAAATTTGTCTACTTTAATATCTGCTTATCAATCAATGCTTCCAAAGGCTTTGAAGGCGAGGAATAAAGTTAATATTAATAAAAAATATAATATTTATCTAGAGGCTATTTGTGATAGTAATATCAAAACTTTAAAGCAAAAAGAAATTTATAGTTTTATTAAGGATAAGGGTTTAGTTTTAAAAAGTGAAATTAAATCAAAATCTATTTTAAAAAGTTTAATAGATAATGGTAATTTAAAAGAGATAAAAAAAGAGGTATATAGATTAGATGATGCTTATGAAAGTAGGCCTTTAAATTATGAGCTTACCACTGAGCAGAAAAAAGCTATAGAGAAGGTTAAATTAGATATTTTTAAACCTTATTTACTTCATGGGGTTACTGGGAGTGGGAAAACTTTAGTTTATATAAAACTGATAGAAGAGGTTTTAAAAAAAGGAAAAGAGGCAATACTACTTGTTCCTGAAATCAGTTTAACTCCGCAAGTTGTAAATATATTCAAAAGTCATTTTGGAAAGGTAGTTGCGATATTACATAGCGCCCTTTCTGATGGTGAAAAATATGATGAATGGCGAAAGATTGAGAGGGGTGAAGTTTCAATTGTAATAGGTGCTCGTAGTGCAATATTTGCGCCTTTTATAAATGTTGGAATAATCATAATTGATGAAGAGCATTCAGCAACTTATAAGCAGGAAAATATGCCTATGTATAACGCGATTGATGTGGCGTTAAAAAGGGGTAATACTTATAACTGCCCAGTTATATTAGGAAGCGCAACTCCTAGTATAGAAAGTTATACGCGAGCTAAACTTGGGGTATATGATTTGATAGAGATGAAAGAGAGGGTTAATAAAAGTTTACCTTCTGTTACATTAATAGATATGAAAGATGAATTTAAAAAGGGTAATAGAGTATTTTCTGAACTTGTTATTTCTAAAGTGAACGAGAGGTTAGGCAATGGTGAGCAAGTTATTGTTTTACTTAATAGGAGAGGTTTTTCAACAGTAATAACTTGTAAGGACTGCGGTTTTACGCATAAATGTCCTAATTGTGATATTCCTCTTACTTATCATAAAAATGGTAATGTTATGAAATGCCATTATTGTGATTATAAGTCTTCAAAGTTATTAGAGTGTCCTAATTGTCACAGTAAAAATATAAATTCTTTTGGTATGGGAACAGAAAAACTTGAAGAACTTATAAACAATACCTTTCCTCTTGCTAGAACGGTTAGAATGGATATTGATACTACTAGAAGAAAAAACGCGCATAAAAATATTATTGATGATTTTAAAAATGAAAAATATAATGTTTTAGTAGGAACACAGATGATTGCTAAGGGGCTTGATTTTCCTAAGGTAACTTTAGTTGTTGTAATAAATGGTGATGCATCACTTAATATTCCTGATTTTAGGAGTGCAGAAAGGACATATTCTCTTTTGAGTCAAGTGGCTGGAAGAGCTGGAAGGGCAGATATTAAGGGGGAGGTTATTATTCAGGGATTTAATATGGATCATTATAGTATAGTTTCGGCTAAAAATAATGATTATTTAAGTTTTTATAATGAAGAGATGAAGATAAGGAAGGTTTTAAAATACCCACCTTATTATAATCTTTGTTTGATTAAAGTTAGCGGAAAAGATTATGATAAAGTTTTTGAGGAGGCATCTAAAATATCTTCTTATTTAAAGACTAATATAAAGGATATTGTCCTTGGACCAAGTTCTTCTAATATGCCTAAGGTTAATAATATTTATTATCTTCAGATAATTATTAAGTTTAAGCATACGAAGGATATTGCTGATAAACTTTTATTTATTAAAAATATATATAAAAAAAATAGCGTTAATGTTTTAATTGATTTAAATCCTATAAAAATGTAGTTAAATAGGTATAAATGTGATAAAATGAATGTGGGTGAGGATATGAATTTTGAAGATATAGTGATAAAAAAAGACCCTATAATTATTTTTATGGGGACACCAGAATTCAGTAGACCTGTGCTTGAGGGGCTTATTAATAAGTATAAGGTAAGGGCTGTTGTTACACAGCCAGATAAGCCTGTAGGTAGAAAAGGGGAAGTTCGATTTTCTCCAATTAAAGAAGTTGCTTTAAAAAACAATATATTGTGTTTACAGCCGGAAAAGATTAGTGAATCTTTACAGGAAATAAATGAATTGGAGCCTGATTTAATTATTACATGTGCTTATGGGCAAATACTTCCTCTTGAGCTTTTACTTATACCAAAGCTTGGATGTATAAATGTCCATGCATCGCTTCTTCCTAAACTTAGAGGTGGGGCACCAATACATCATGCCATAATTGATGGATACTCGGAAACTGGGGTTACAATCATGTATATGGCTGAGGGTATGGATAGTGGTGATATTATTAGTCAGCGCAAAGTTTTAATAGATGATAATGATACGGCCTCTACTCTTCATGATAAACTTTCTATTTTAGGACGTGATTTACTTCTTGATACTTTGCCTAGTATTTTGGATGGTACTAATGATCGAATAGCTCAGGAAGAATCTGAAGTTACTTATGGGTTTAATATTTCTAGGGAAGATGAAAAGATAGATTTTACGAAAACTGGTAAAATGATAGTAAATCAGGTTAGAGGTCTTAATTCTTGGCCTGGAGCATATACAACTTTGGAAGGTAAGATTATTAAAATTTGGCAGTGCTATAGAACTTCAGAAATTTATGATCAAAAATTGCCTGGAGAAATTACAAAAATATATTCTGATGGCTTTGGAGTTAAGGTTGGTAATGGTGAAGTTGTTTTTACAGTCATTCAGCCTGAAGGTAAGAAGAAAATGAGAGCAACTGATTTTATAAATGGTTATCATGATAATTTAGTTGGAAAGATTTTGATGTAATATGTTTAAAAGAATAAAAGAATCAGAGTTTTATAATAAGTATAAAGATTTGAAAAGCAATCCACAAATCGGGACGCGTATGTCTTTGGGTTTATGGCTATTATTTTTTATTATAATTGTGCTTTTTACAAGGGGCATTAATACTAATAGACCTTATGAACGTGAAAATGTTAGTAAAATAAATAGTTATGAATATACGTATCAGAATAATAGGGGAACAGTTTTTGGCAGGTTTTATAACGGGAAACAAGTGTTTAATATTTTAAATAGTAAGTATTATTATAATGGTGAAAATGCTTATATAATAAATGAAAACAAAGCTAATTTGGCATTAAATTTTAATATGAATGTTTTAAAAATCGATTTATATTTTATAGATGAACTTACCAATAAATTAGATTATACAGAGTTTGATAATGTTAAACAGTATTTAGTGCCATTAGCTAATTTTATAAATTTGTATGAAGTTGATACAGCTATTGATTTAAGTTATGCATCTAATTATAATATTATTGTTAGGAAGTATTTTAATGATGTTAATTTATATAAAATAGAAATTGATTTGAGCAATTATTATATGATTAATAATTTAAATGATGATGGTAAATTAGTAATTAGTTTATATAATGTAAATAAACTTAATGATTTTACTTTAGAGTATGATAGAATTGTAGGGGTGGAATAATGAGTATATCTTTAATTGTGTTTATAGTTTTATTAATATTAGTTATAGTGTTTTTTAAGGATTTTAGGGCTTTTGTTTATTTTGTGGTAGCGTCTGATATTTTTCTTAGATTAGTGACTTATTTAAAAGCTAATATAATTAAGGATTCAGCTTTTGGATTTTTAAATGCGGTACCAGCAAATGTACCTGAAATAATTGATTCTTTTGATTTGGGCGTTTTTAATGAGATTTTAATGTTTATATATATCGCTGTATATATTGTTTTTGAAACGTTTATGATTAGAAGTTTTATTAAAAGAAAGTTTTGATTATTTAAATATGGTATAATATTTGGATGATGAAAGTCATCCTTTTAATTTCTAACTTAGAAAGGATTTTATTATGAGAGATATAGAAACAATTGGAAATTCACTTTTACTTTTAAAAGAATTGAAGAGGCAAAATATGTCATTTGATTTAAGGGATTTTTATTTAAATAGCAATAATTCTTTTGTAAGGGGAGCAGTACAAATAATTACACCAGAACACCTTGTTTCTTGTTATGCGAATAAGTGTCATGAACTTGCTGTAGAAAATGTATTTAAACTTTTGTATAAAGATTTTAGAGGTTTTAAAGCACAAGTATGGCAAGAAGAATGTTGTAATAGGGGCAATGTTTTGTTTCAATTTTGTTCAAACGGTTTTTCTCTCGTTTGGTTTCCTAAAAGGATAACTGATTATCAGCTTAAAAGAGTTAAATTTAATTATGCTTTAATTGAAGAGGTGAATAGTACTATTAATTCATCAATTTCTATGGATACTAATTTGGTTGGCGAGAATGGTGATATGTTAACTTTAAAAGAAGCAATGCCTAAAATTAAAAAAATGACTTTTTCTACTAAAAAATAAAACACTCAAGTGTTTTATTTTTCGTCTAATGATAAAACTTCAATTTTTTCTTTGACAGTTTCGTTTTCAATCGGAACATTAAATATATCTAATGCTGAATTTTGATTTATATTTTGATTTATATTTTGATTTTCAGTAGGAGCAGGTTCAACTGGTATAGGATTTACTGTATCAGTATTAATTTCTATAGGCATTTGCTTTATATTTTGGTTTTCGGTAGGAGCAGGTTCAATTGGTATAGGATTTACTGTATCAGTATTAATTTCTATAGGCATTTGCTTTATATTTTGATTTTCAGTAGGAGCAGGTTCAACTGGTATAGGATTTACTGTATCAGTATTAATTTCTATAGGCATTTGATTTATATTTTGATTTTCAGTAGGAGCAGGTTCAACTGGTATAGGATTTAC
>CAMNJS010000012.1 GCA_946541645.1 uncultured Bacillota bacterium
GATGTGACCTTTTTTATTTTTTCTTTATCAATATTCCGGCTTGGTTTTCATATATTAATTCATAATCTTCTTTATTAAAATTTTCTAGTTTTTTTATATATTTTTTGGTTAATAGTGCACACTTTACTTCTTTTGTTTTTACAAATTCATCATAATTAAATGGCATTCGGTAAACGTTGTTTATGTTTTCTTTATTGTAGTTTATTGTTGGAACATTTCCGGTAATTCCGTAATACCAAAGCTTTTCTAAGAAATTGCCTGAAAATGGCAGTATTTTTGTTTTTTTATTAATTTCACAAGTTTGATTGTATTTTTTTGAATTTATTATAAGTTCAGCTTCTTTTTCTGGTATAACTTCTGATGGAAAAAATATATTGACGTTTGACATATAAACATTTGCAAGTTCTTGCCCAATTGGTGTTGAACTAAATCTATAATTTTTTGTCATTATAGTTTTTTCAACATTAAATATGGTTATTATAATTATAAAAATTATAAATGTTATATTTATTTTGAGTTTAAGTTTATAAGAATCATAATTTATTAATTTATAAACATATATATAACAAATTAACCATAGTATAAAATACATTTTGTAATAATAGTAAGTTGATATACTTCCTTTTAATGTAAAATATAAGGAAATTATCATATATACTATTTCGCATATTATGAAAAATGTTTCAACTCCTATTTTTTTATTTTTTATTTCTAAAATAACGGAATATATTACCATTGGTATCAACAAAACAAAGTTTCCCCATAAATTCTTATATGATGTTCCTTCTATTGAGAAATTGTTAGATGCGGTATTTACTGACTCACTAATATTTCCGTTGTATACGAAATATAAAGCGCCTACTATAGTTGGAATAATCAGGGTAATTAAGCTTATTTTTAATAGTTCTTTTAGGGTTATTTTTTCTTTAATAAATCTATATATGATAAATAAGCCTTGAGCTAAAAAAAGTATTGGAGCAAATAAATAATATGAGAAAAATAAGCCTGTGTTAAATAAAGATAATACTAAATATAGGTACTTATTTTTATCTTTTAAAATAAACCGCCATGTTAGAAGAATTATGTTAGTTGCCAAAATTCCTGGTCCTGTATAGCCAAAGCCAAAAAGTATATAGCTTAATGGGTAAGCTAATCCATACATTAATGTTATTATAACTGTAAGGATGTTGTTTTTGTCTTTTTCTTTTATTTGCAGACATGTAACATAAAAACTAAGCATAAGTAAGCAAAGCATAAATGTGTTGAAAATGTTATAGCTTATGTATCTTTTAAAAGGCATTATCTCCATAAATAATCCGCATGGCACGTAATATCCAAACATCGGTTTATTTAGAATGTTTATCGGATCGGGGATTTTTCCGTCAAAAAGTTTTTGATATTCAATATATTCTGATGACATTTTGTAATGCATTGCAGCGTCTGTTATACCATAGTCAATTTCTGTAAATTTATTGTATTTAATACTCCCTATTGTTAAGCAAACAATTATTAATATTATAAAGCCTATAAGTTGTTTTTTATCTAGGTAATATTTTTGCGTTTTAATTTTATTTTTTTTGCATATATATATTATTATAAGTGATGGCAATATATATGATAGTGAAAACATAAATAATGTGTTTTTAATGTTTAAAATTGACAATATAAAGGCAATTACTGAATTATAAAAATAGATTATGCATGATGTATAAACTATACTTATAAGGATATTTTTCTTTTTATTATCTTTTTTTACAAATATTAGAGTTAAAAATAATATTAGTAGTGTTATTATGTATATTATTCTCATACTGTTTCTCCTTTGCTTTTATTATATCATTTGCGTTTTTATATAACAAACAAAAATGAGTGTTTAACTCATTTATTATAAATTGGTAAAAATATAGAGTCTATATCTTTTGAAAACTCTTTAAAATTTTTCGGGTATTTCATATAGCCAGAAGCTGTTATTTCTTCTTTTTCCATAATAATGTTTAAATAAAATGAGTTCCCATCTAGCACGTGTTTGTCATTTTTGTTAAATCCATTCCAATCGGCTACTTGATATTTTTTTAGTATTGTTTTTATTTCATTTTTTATTTTTAGGTCTGTTTCTATTTCTTTAGTTTTAGTGTCCTCGGCATTGTTTGGCTTTATTTTTACTGTGCATTTATCACTTTCACATTTTAGGTCATATGAAACAGTTGAAAACATTGCTGTTCCGGTAGTGTATGAGAAGTGAAATGATTCTATATCTGTTATGGTGATTTTTTTTCTAAACGTAAATAGATATACTAAAATGACGATTAATAATACTATAAAAACTATTATAATTTTTCTTTTCATTGTATCCTCCTCTACTGTTTTCATTATACCATATTTGGGGAATTAACTATAGCTTAATCTCTATAGAGAAGTTATCAGATATTTTGGCGTCACTAATTTCTAAGATATTATTGATGTTTGATAACATTTTTTTAAAAGTTAAGTAGAGTAACTATTTCTAAAGCATAATTAAAAAAATAAAAGTGGTGGTTGAAATCACTTTTATTCATATAGAGAGCAAAAGTAAGAGATAATTTCTTTCCATTGAAATACTTCTGCCAAGTGTATAAATACATCTAAAGTACTTTTATTATGTCAGTTTAAATGGTTAAACCAATACCTTTTCACAGTTTTCTTTAAATCTATTATAAACAGGTACTCCTATATAATGATTTTGCAATATATCATATAAAATTAAAATCCATTGTTTATTATTTAAATTAAACCCATATATTTGCCTTCAATTTATTGTAAGCATATTTATTAAAATCTAACAAAAAAGAAGTATTCATAATAAATACTTCTTAATTATAATCTCGAAAATCTCGAGTATATTTCACAATGGGGCGGAATATCGGGATCGAACCGATGCATAACGGAACCACAATCCGCCGTGTTAACCACTTCACCAATTCCGCCATTTGAAAGACATATATATTTTATCAGTTAATTAGTTTTTTTTCAAGCATATTTGTTAATTTTGTTTAATTAGGCTTTTATCTATACTTACATTCGTAGGTTTCATACTATAATGTGGGAGGTAATTAGATGAATAACTATTTTTCGGATATGTTTATGCCAAATAATTTTAATTCTATGTATCCTGATGGCTTTGCTAATGTAAATAATGCTGGAACGAATAAAGATACAAAGCTTGCTGCAAAACTTAAGGGGCAAGCCGGGGATAATATGAAATTTAATATGTGCAATTTTAATGGTGACACTAAGCCTAATAAATTATATGATGTTTATAACGGTTTTATAAGAGGAAATATGTTTCCCGAACTATTTAATCAATATAAACTAAATAGACCTTATGATGTTAAACCGATGAATGCGCAGGCAGAGCTATTAACTAAGGTTGATGCTTATTGTTTTGCTGCTCATGAAGTAAATTTATACTTAGATACACATCCATATGACCGTGATATGATAGATTTGTTTAAGGAACTTTCGCTAGATTCTAATAAAGCTATTAAGGAATATGAAAATAAATATGGTCCGCTTTTTGTAGATTCTAGTGATTCTTATCCTTGGGCATGGAATGAGTCTCCTTGGCCTTGGGAAAATAATTAGGAGGTTATTATGTGGAAATATGAAAAAAAGTTACAGTATCCTGTTAACATTAAAAACAAAGATTTAAATATGGCAAAATGTATTTTAACTCAATATGGTGGCCCTGCAGGGGAACTTGCTGCTGCTTGGCAATATTTAGATCAGCGATATATAATGCCTGATGATAGGGGTAAGGCTTTACTAACCGACATCGGCACCGAGGAACTTGCTCATGTTGAAATAATATCTACGATGCTTTATCAATTAATGAAAGGTGCGACAAAAGAAGAACTTCAAAAAGCTGGTTTAGATAGTCAGTATGCACAATTTGGTAAAGATTTATTTCCTGCTGATGCCTTTGGTAATCCCTTTACTATGACTCATATTAAAGTGTCTGGAGACTATATAGCTGATATTGAAAGTGATATGGGTGCTGAACAAAGGGCTAGAGCAACTTATGAGCATTTAATGGATTTAACTGATGATCCTGATATACTCGGACCGCTATCATTTTTAAGGGAAAGGGAAATAATACATTATCAAAGGTTTAAAGAGCTGAGAGATTATTATTTAGATACAAAAAATAAAGCCAATGGTTAGTTGGCTTTTTCTATTGGTTACTTTAATCTATAAAAAGATAATAATTTTTTTAATGAAAATTGTTTTGCTTTTTAATAATTAATTCTTTTTGGGTCTTTTTTAAATTCTTCAAATACTTTTATTGCTTCTTCACGCTTCATACATGTTATTTTCAATATACCATCTTCTTTTCCCCCATTTTCCATTTTATTTAAATAATTATATATAAATTCATCTCTAAATCCGATGCTTGCAGCATCATTTTTATTGTTGGCATAATAAACCATTTTAATATTGGCCCATATTATGGCAGATAAACACATTGGGCAGGGGTAACATGATGTATATAATTCACAGCCGCTTAAGTCATAGGATTGAAGGTGTTTACAAGCTTTTCTAATTGCGACTATTTCGGCATGTGCGGTTGGGTCATTATCTTTTATAACTCTGTTAATTCCTTTACCGATAATTTTTCCATCTTTTACAATGCATGCGCCAAATGGCCCTCCATAATTTTTTTCAAAATTGTCATCTGAAAGATCAATTGCTAAATCCATATATTCATCCATAATACTTCTCCTTATTATAAAGTATACCACATGTTATAGGGTCATGTAATTATTATTTATGAAATATATAGAAAAAGATTAATCTTGCGATTAATCTACTTTATTCTTTTTATTTTCATATTTCTTTCTATCTTGTGTATTTAATATTTTTTTACGCATTCTATAATTAAGCGGAGTTACTTCTACGAGTTCATCTTCATTAATATAATCTAAACATACTTCTAAGCTCATTTCTCTTGGCCTTTTTAAAACTACCGTATGGTCTTTATTCGCACTTCTAGTATTAGTCATTTGTTTTCCCTTAGTAACATTTACGGCCAAATCGTTTTCATGGTTGTTTTCTCCAACAATCATTCCTTCATATACTTCGGTTCCTGGTTCAACAAACATAATCCCTCTGTCTTCTAGGGAGCCTAAGGCGTAAGCTGTTGCTTTCCCGCTATCGATTGATACTAGAACGCCGGCTTTTCTTTGACCTACTGAATTTGATACCATAGGTTCGTAAGAAGTGAATGTATGACTTATTATTCCATATCCTTTAGTTAAGGTCATAAATTCGGTCATAAATCCGATTAAGCCTCTAGATGGAACCAAATAATTAATTCTTGTTTGTCCTTCTTTTGTATCCATATTTTGCATAATTCCACCACGAAGACCTAACATTTCGATGACACTTCCCATGTATTCTTCCGGAACATCTACTTGGACGTCTTCAAATGGCTCATATATTTTTCCATCTATTTCTTTTGTAATAATTTGTGGTTTTGATACTTGTAATTCATACCCTTCTCTTCGCATGTTTTCTATTAATATTGATAGGTGTAGTTCTCCTCTACCAGAAACTATCCATGATTCAGAGTCCAATTCTTCTACTTTTAAAGAAACATCTCTTTCAGTTTCTTTCATAAGTCTTTCTTCTATTTTTCTTGCAGTTACTAACTTCCCTTCTTTGCCATTAAATGGGCTTGTATTGACACCAAATGTCATTTGCAAAGTTGGTTCATCTATTCTAAGTTTTGGTAGGGCTTCTTCTTTACCAACTTCACATACTGTTTCACCAACTGAAATATCAGGAAGTCCTGCAATAGCGACGATATCCCCGGCATGGGCTTCAGCAACTTCAATTTTGTTTAATCCGAAATATCCAAATATTTTTTGCACTCTAAACTGTTTAACAGAGCCATCTAATCTAACACATGAAACCATGCTGTTTAATTTCAAAGTTCCTCTTTTTACTAGACCTACTCCAATTCTTCCGACATAGTCATTGTAGTCTAATAAAGCTGGTTGAAATTGTAGTGTTCCTTTAGGATCAACGTTTGGCTCTGGAATATATTTGATAACTGTGTCTAGTATTGGTTCCATAGTTTTTTCTTGCGTATTTATATCAGAGTCATAGCTTGATGTTCCTTCGATTGCTGATGCATATATTACTGGAAAATCTAACTGTTCTATGCTTGCTCCAAGTTCAATAAATAAATCCATAACTTCATCTACAACTTCTTTTGGCCTAGCTGACTCTTTATCAATTTTATTAACAACTACTATTGGTACAACACCGGCTTCTAAGGCTTTTTTTAGAACAAATCTTGTCTGAGGCATTGTTCCTTCGTAGGCATCAACTACTAGTAACACACCATCTACCATATTCATGATACGTTCCACTTCTCCACCAAAGTCAGCATGGCCTGGAGTATCTAATATATTTATTCTATAGCCTTTATAATCAATTGCTGTTGTTTTGGCTAGAATAGTTATTCCTCTTTCTCTTTCAATATCGTTGGAATCTAAGGCTCTTATTTGAACTTCTTCGTTTTCTCTAAATGTTCCTGAACTTTTTAATAATTCGTCTACTAATGTAGTTTTACCATGATCGACATGGGCAATTATGGCAATATTTCTTTGTTTCATACTACTTCCTCTTTTCGCACAGGCTTAATTATATCACTTATGAATTTAATTGACAAGATTATATTGTAGAAATTATTTTTTTAAAGTTATATAATAAATATGGTGAGAATATGAGAAAAGTGTGTATCATATTAATATTATTTTTGTTTTTTGTTCCAATAGTTAAAGCAAGCAATATTAGTTTTTATAAATGCGTAGATGGTGATACGGCTATATTGGAGGTTAATGGTAAGGTTAAAAAGGTGAGATTTTTAGCAATTGATGCACCAGAAATTAAGCATGGAAATAAAAAAGCAGATCCATACGGTGATGAAGCTAAAATATATACTTGCATGAAATTAAAAATGGCTAAAAATATTACTTTAGAATACGATTATAATAGTGATAAAAAAGATAAGTATGGAAGAGATTTAGTTTGGGTTTTTACTGATGGGAACCTTCTTCAGGAAAAGATAGTTGAAAAGGGGCTTGCAAAGGTAGCATTCTTGTATGATGATTATAAATATACTGATAAGCTTAAATTGGCTGAACTAAAAGCTAAAAAGAGAAAAGTTAATATTTGGAATAATTATAATTATAATGAATATATAATTCTTGGCATATTATTTATTATTGTGGTTATTATTTGCATTTATGATAAAAAATTTAGAAAGAGAGCGACTAATCGGCTAAAGAAAAAAATTTATGATAAAGCTTCTTCTAAACTTGATAATTTATTTAGATAGATTTTATGTTGTCAGATACTTTACAAAATGATTTGCTTGATACTAATTATTGTTTCTTCGTGGCTTTTTGGTTTATTGTTTTTCGCATATTTTACGTGTCGTTGGGTAAGTTTTTTGCAAAATAATAGTCTATATAGCATTTATATAGACTTTTTATTATTCTTCCCCAAGATATGTTCTTAAAATATAATCCATAGTTATTTTTACGTCTGGGAAAATAGGCATTCTATCTAATTCGGTTCTAGTAAACCATCCTATTTCAAGACTTTCGTTATTTATTTTTAATTCGGCTTCGGGATTATTGGGAACTCCCCAGTATATTATATCAATAAATTTTCGGCCATCGTCTTTTCTGTTGCACTGAATTCCAAGTGGTCTTATTAGGTCATCTTCTCTTGGAAAACGTTCTCCTTTTAGTGTTATTTTAATTCCTGTTTCTTCATAAACTTCTCTAATTGCGGCTTCTTCAGGATTTTCTTCATCTTCGATGTGGCCTCCTGGTTGTACCCATTTATCATAATCTCCGTGCTTTACTAGTAAGATTGTTTTATTTTCGGGATTAATGACAAAGGCTGAGGCACAATAATGTTTCATAACTATCACCTTTTAAATTATAACAAATATAAGATTACAAATCTAGTTTAGGACGTCATAACTATTGTCGTTTACGTTTTTTCCGTAAACTTTGAGGTTTCCTTCTAAATCTATGGTTGCTAGTAAAACTTCATCTAATTTATATCCTTTTACTTTTAACTCATGATTAAGCCAATTTTTGTTTTTATGGACATTTTTAAGTGCTTTTTCTATTATCTGTCCATCTATTATTAGATTTATGCATAGTCCTTTCCTGTTTGTTTTTAATTGTAAGTCTTTATTAGTTGGATTTTGACATTCAATTTTAGGCAAAAAACTTATTTTTCCGTTTGCTTCCATTAAAGCAAAATCAATATCGGAAATGTCAAAGTAACCATTTATTCTTGCTTCTTCTAGTAAGTCGTTTATATCAAATTTTGATTTTTTTAAGCTATTATATAAAATCTTGCCATCTTTTATTAATACATTAGGGTCACCGATAATAAATTTTCTTACTTTTAAATTTTTCATAGTAATTATTGATACTAAATAAGCAACTATGCCAAATACAATTACAGCGACTGTCCCGTGCAGGTATGATGAGTCTAAGTTTATGGCCATTTCGGCAGCAAAATTTCCAATTGATATTCCTATAACGTAATCAAACAAGCTAAACTGGGAAACTTGTTTTTTTCCTATCATTTTAGTTACTAAAAATAATGTCACCAGTGAAACTAAGCATCTTAAAATTACATCTAGTAAATCCATTATCTCTTTTTGCATGTTATCACCATTTTTATTATGTATATAAAAAAAGTAATTATGCGAATTACTTTCTTTTTAATAGTTTTGGTAAATTTTGTTTATCTACTACTATATCTGTTGTTAATACAAATGTTAAAACAATTATGGTAAGAATTGTGTATATTATGTATCCAATTTTTTGATCATGAAGCACATATATGATAGAGGCAAAAGCAAATAATATGTCAATTCCATATATGATTAGCACTGTTGCTCTGTGTGAAAAGTTTTTATTTAGTAGCTGATGATGTGAATGTTTTTTATCTGGTTTTGATATTTTTTCTCCTTTTAACAGTCTTCTAATAATTGCAAATATCGTATCTAAAATTGGAATTGCGAGTATTAATAATGGAATTATTAGTGATGTTAAGGTAACACTTTTAAATCCTAGTAAGGCAATTACGGCTATCATAAAGCCCATAAATAGGGAGCCAGAATCTCCGGCAAAAATAGTTGCTGGATGGAAATTGTGAACAAGAAAGCCTAATACTGCGCCTAGCATTATAAATGTTAAAATAAAATCTAATCCCATTTTTCCCATAATAATTGATATTATTCCGATAGTGGCAAAGTATATTGCACTTATTCCGGCCGCTAGGCCATCTAATCCGTCAATTAAGTTAATGCAGTTTAAGCATCCTAATACGAAAAATATTGTTATAGGATATGAAAAAATACCAAAGTCAAAGTACATTCCAAAAACAGTTATATTTTGAATTAGTAGCTTTCCATATATGGCAATCGTTGCGGCTGAAACTAATTGAGCGGCTAATTTTACTGATGATTTTAATGGTTTTATATCATCTACTGTTCCTGTTAGAACTATTATAAAACTACCTATTAGGATTGAATTCATGGTACTACTTGGTTCACCAAATATCATGTATCCAAGCAAGAATCCTAAGAACATGGCAAGTCCACCTAATCTTGGCATTGGTTTTTTATGGACTTTTCTTTCGTTTGGAATATCTAAAGCTCCAACATGTATAGCTACCTTTTTTATAAATGGTACTAATATCATGACTGTTAGGAATGTAGTTACAACCATTAGAAGTATTTTTATAATCACATCTTGATCCATAAAGCTCACCTCTAGTTATAATTTTATCATATTTTTAATGTTTATTCCATATTAACTGGCTTCATAAAATATTTTGTATGCTTTATATGCGGTATATATATCAAATTTACTAGATATTTCATATGGTGAATGCATTGACATTATTGGAATTCCGCAATCTATTACATCCATTCCTTTGTTAGCTAATATATAGGCTATTGTTCCGCCACCGCCAATTCCTATTTTACCCATTTCTGACACTTGATATGTGATGCCATTTGTTTCAAATAAATTTCTAATGTAGCCTAGGTATTCTGCGTTGGCATCTGAGGCGCCTGCTTTTGAAGCACTTCCGGTGTATTTCAATATTGATATTCCTTTGTTTATGTATGATTCATTGTTTTTTTCATAGATATCCTTATAATTTGGATTATAGGCTCCTGTAACGTCTGCTGACAACACTTTTGATATGTTATATATTTTGTTTTTTTCTGTTTTTGAAATATTTGCTTTTTCAAACAAAATATCTATGAAGTAATCAAATGTGTTTGAAAACATTCCGGTATTTCCCATACTTCCAATTTCTTCTTTGTCTACTAAAACACATAAAGCGGTTTTTGATGTTTTTTCTATATTTAGTAAGGCCTGCAGAGAAGTGTAAGCGCATACTCTATCATCTTGTCCGTAGCCGGCGATTAGAGATCTATCAAATCCAAGGTCTTTTGGTTTCATGGCTGGTGTAAACTCTATTTCGCTGCTAGTAAAATCTTCTTCTGTAATTCCGTATTTTTCATTTAGTATAGTTAAAATATTTAGTTTTACTTTCTCTTTTTCACTAGTATTTAGGGGAATACTGCCAGCCAATATATTTAAATCTTCTCCTTCGATTGCGTCTTTTAGTGGTTTTTTATCTTGAATGCTTGATAAATGTGGTAGCAGGTCAGCTATTGTAAATATGGGGTCTTCTTCTTTTTCACCTATATTTATTTCAACTTTATGCCCATCTTTTTTTACAATAATACCGTGCATTGACAGTGGTATGTTTACCCATTGATACTTTTTTATTCCTCCGTAGTAATGGGTTTTTAATAAAGCTAGATCAGCATCTTCGTATAATGGGTTTGGTTTTAAATCTAATCTTGGACTATCTATGTGAGCGCCTATCATGTTAAAACCTTGACTTAAATCTTCACCAATAATTCCTGCATATATGTTTTTTTTGCGGTTCATGTAGTATATTTTATCTCCGCTTTTTATGTTATCTACTTTTTCAATATTTTTAAATCCTTTTTCTTTTAATTTTTCTTCAATTGTTTTTGTGCATTCTCTTTCTGTTTTGTTTTCTTTTAAAAATTCAATAAATCCTTGGGAAAAATTATAGATTTTGTCTTTTTCATCTATATCAATGTTCTCCCAAGGATTTATTTTTTTTCTTAATAATTTTTCTTCCATAATATCACCTTCCTGGTAATATTATGTCCTAATAATTTTTATTTAAACCATTTTCTAAAACTGGAATGTTGTCTAATAAGACTCCGGTTCCTTCAACTACGCATGTTAATGGTGTTTCAGCTAGAAATACTGGCACTTTTAATTCATGACTTAATAATTTATCAAAACCATCTACCATTGAGCCACCACCTGTTAAGACTATTCCTTTATCAATAATATCTGCTGAAAGTTCTGGTGGCGTTTGTTCTAATACTTGTTTTGCTGTATTAACAATTACATGTGAGCTTTCTCTTAAAGCTTCTTCTACTTCGTCTGATGTTAGGGTTATGGTGTGAGGAAGTCCAGTTACAAGGTCTCTTCCTCTAACTTCCATTTTTTCTTGTTTTGATTCTGGAAAAACGGTTCCTATTTTAAATTTTATATCTTCAGCGGTAACTTCTCCTACTAATAATTTATATTTATCTCTAATGTATTTTATTATGTCGCTATCGAAAACATTTCCGGCAACTTTTATTGAGGCTGAGTTTACTATTCCGCCTAATGATAATATTGCAACGTCTGTCGTTCCCCCACCTATATCAATTACCATATTGCCACTTGGTTTTGAGATGTCCATTCCGGCACCAATGGCAGCAACTTTTGGTTCTTCTTCTAAGTATACTTTTCTGGCACCTGTCTTCTCGGCTGCTTCTCTAATGGCATTTTTTTCTACTTGGGTAATATTTGAAGGGCAGCAAATAAGAATTCGTGGTCTAGCAAAAAAGCTTTTTCCATTTACTTTTCTGATAAAATTATTTAACATTATTTCTGTAATTTCAAAGTCGGCAATTACGCCATCTTTCATAGGTCTAATGGCCTTTACTTGCCCTGGCGTTCTTCCAAGCATTTCTTTGGCTTCTCGGCCAACGGCTATTGGTTTTTTTGTTTCTTCGTCAATAACAACTATGCTTGGCTCATTTAATACTATTCCTTGCCCCTTTATGTAAATAAGAACATTAGCCGTTCCTAAATCTATTCCGATATCTTTTGAAAACATTCTTATCACCTTTTTTTCCTTTTTATATTATAGCACAGATAGTTTTCTTTTTACATATTATATTGTATTTTTGAATACTTTTTTTTCGTTGATTCCCCGCCTTTTATGTGCCTTGTGTCTATGTGACTTTTTATTATTTTTTGAACTTCTTTATACAGGCTTAAATCTATTTTTTTTAATCTTTCTTTTAAATCTTTATGGACAGTACTTTTTGACACATTATATTTTTTGGCTATTTGTCTTATGGTTTCTTTTGTTTTTATTATGTGATGGCTTTCTGCAAGTACCCTTTCTTTTATAATATTTTTCAAGAAAATCCTCCTTTATTTAAGTATATAAATATTGTTTTTTTTTAATACTTAAAAAGGTATTTTCTAACTAAAAACTAGAATAATTATTCTAGTTTATTTCGGTAATTTGTTTATCATAATAGTTTTCAGGATTTATATATTTCCCGTCTTTGGTCATTTCAAATAATAAATGATTACCTAGGTCTTTTTCTAAGTTTGACTCCCCTGCGGTTCCGATAACTGTTCCTTGAGAAACTTGATCGCCTTCTTTTACTGTTACTTCTTTTAAGCTTTGATATATTGTTATTATATTATTTTCATGGGTTATGGTAACAACTTTTCCAAGTAAGCTATCATCTTTTACGCTTGTAACATTTCCATCTAGGACACTTATAACTTCAAATGTTTCATTTATTCCCCCATATACTATTCCATTATTTTGAATATATGTTGTTTCATAGTTTATTATAGCTTTTTTTTGAGCTTCTTCTTCACCTTTGTAGTCGTAAAAGTTTTTTATGACTTTTACTTCACTATTATTATACGGCCTTACAAGTGATTGAGTCACTGTTGTTTGGACAACTGACTGGACACCATTATTAAATAATTTTGAAACATATGTGTAGTCATCCTCGCTTTTTGTCTTTTGAAATGCTTTATTAGATGAGTCTGCATAATAGATAATACTTAATAAGATTAGTGCGATTCCTATATAAATCCCATACACTACTTCTTTTTTTAATTTTCTTTTTTCCATTTTTTCACCTCTACTATCATTTTGGATTATATTCTTTAAAATATACTATGTTTTTTTTATTTCTGTTCCTTGATAGTAGTGGGTTAGGATCTCTACATATGTTTTTCCTTCTTTAGCCATTCCGTTTGCACCATACTGGCTTAATCCTACGCCGTGGCCATATCCTTTGGTAGTTATGGTTAATTTTTCTTTGTTTTGAATTATTTGAAAAAAATTTGATTTAAGTTTTAGTTTTTGTGAAACATCTCTTCCTTTATATTCTGTACCGTTTATTTTTAATTTTTTTATTCTACCTGTACTTGTCTTTTCTAGGACTTCTATATTTAGGTTTTCATTATAAGGTATATTTAATTTATTATAAAATTCTTTTAATTCCATAGTTATTGTTTCGCTGTAAACAGGCGCCTGCTCATCCCATTTGCTGGAAACGCTTCTTAGATATGGAACAGCTGAGACAAATACTTCTTCGCTATTTTCGGTCTGGCCTGTGCTTGCGGCAAAAAACATAGCGTTAGCGACCTGTCCTTTATATGTAAGATATTCTCCTTTTGTCTGTTCTACTGCTTTTTTTATTTTATTTATTTTGTTTGGGTAATCTTCTTTCCATTTTTCTTTTAATTCTTCATCGGTTAAGTAAACTTGATTTGTAGTTGTATTGGTTACGTCATATTCACTGCCATTCATGTGATATAAAGCGTAACTTCTCGCAGCAACAGCTTGTGCCTTTAGCGCTTCTATTTCGAAACTAGATGGCATTTCGGCAGCTACTACTCCTTGTATGTAGTCTTCAAAGGGAATTTCCATTATAGTGTTTGTTTTTTCGTCTTTTACTTTTATAATATTATTAATTACATATTTAAATTTTGTGTTTTCTTTTTTAGTAAAAATTTTTGTAATTAAAAAAGGTATTAATATTATTAATAGTGTTATTAAAGCGAACCTTTTCATATCTTCCTCCTATATAATTTTGGTATTTATTATAAAATCATATATAAAGTTAACTACTAGATATGATAAGGCCATACTTACTATTAAATATAATACCCTTGTTTCATAATATCTATTCTTTTTAAACATGCCGGATATATCAATGCTTTCTAATGCCCATACTGTGATTATTAAGATAATAATATATAGTGCAGCTTTAATCATCATAATTATTTAACATTTCTATTCTTTTTTTATGGCGTTCTTCATTGCTAAATGGGGTTTTTAAAAAAACGTCGATAATATCCTTGGCTCTATATGTAGGCATATTTCCATTTAAGGCAATTATATTGGCATCGTTATCGGTTCTCGTATACTTTGCTTCTTTAACATTAACTACTTTAGCGCATCTTACACCTTTAACTTTATTGCAGGCTATACTGATACCGATTCCGCTTCCACAAATGGCTATTCCTTTTTCTACTTCACCTTTGGCGACGGCTTTTCCTAATTTAAAACCATATTCTGGGTAATCTGTGGAATTTTTATTATCACATCCGTAATCAATAATAGTATATCCTTTTGTATTTAAATATTTTGTAATTTTTTGTTTTAACATATATCCTCTATGATCACTAGCAAGACCTATTTTTTTGCTTGGAATGTTTAAATTTAGTATTGTTTTTTCTTGGTAATCATTTTTTATAATGTCTTCTAATGAGGCTTCTTTTTCCATTTTTTCCCTCCTATCTTTTATAATTATATCACGTATTTTTTTTTTGTAAATGTGTGTAAATATCGATTATTTTTTCTTTACTTTTTTGTTAATTTCTTTTATATATAAAGTGGGTGTTTATATGAGTATTAAATTTGAGAAGGATAAATTTGGAAAAAATGTTCTTTGCTTTGATAAAGATTATGCGGTTTTTTTAGACCGTCTTTGTCCTTTGTTTAATTTTCAATATGACTGCAAGTGCTTTGTTAATGAATATATAGATTATTTAGAAAAGGTATCTGACAGGTTTAATATTTCTCACAACTTTATTTTAGAAAAATGTAATTTTTTTATTAATGATTTTGATAAACTTATGAGTGAGTTTACTAGTTTTGGTTTTGATATGGAGGGTATATTAAATCAGCGCTCTTCTGATAATTCTCTCTACTGGTCATTTAAAAAGGAATATATTAGCTCTTTTTTAATTAGTTGTGATGATTCTCAAATTTTTGAAAATTTGACTTCTCTTTTTTTTAAGCTTTTAAATTTTCAAAAAAAGGTATATAAAAGTGTCGAACTTATTAGTTTTAAGGATTCTTTATTTAATGACCTTAAGGATGTAGCTTCTTTAAACACTGTTAAAAGTTATCAGGCTAAATATGATGCTTTGCTTGAAAAAAAGCCTTTTGATATTGCTGCTACTGAAAATTTATATCGGGAAATTCAGAGCATTATTTTGGATGATTTTAAGCATAATGTTACGGCTATTTCTGACTATAAACCTGGTAATAAATTTAGGCTTTTATGTCATTCTACTAATAGTGTTGACTGGGAGAAAAACTATTTGGACAATTATCTTTCGGCTTCTTTACTTACTGAAGAGCATACAGATACTTACAGAAGTCCTTTTGGTCTTATTGTTAATCCTAATTATATAGTTTCCATGGACTGTGAGGATTTATATACGAAAAATTCAGCTGATGATGAAAGTGAATTATCCCTTTATTCTGTTTTGCCACGAATATTATCGATGAATCATTTGATTTCTGGAACAAAGCTTTATAATGAGGTGGTTGTGAAAAACCCTGATTCTGATGATTTGTTTTTAGGAGTTTTTTGTATTACTGATGGTTCTAAGGAATTAAATCCTATTTATTTGCGGGCAGAAACACTTCATAAAGATTTTCCCGATTTACCGTTTATTGATATTGATATTACATTATATCTTCCACCTGAGGATCTAATTTATAATCGTAATGATTTGATCGATTCTATACGGGAAGAGCTTAATATAACTACTCCGGTTTTTGATGGCTATTATGATATGTATGAGCCTTTTTGGGAAAAATTTGTGGAATTAAAAAGAAGTAGTAATTATGGTCTTTTAGATATTTTAAGCTTATTTTCATATTATTATAATATTTTTGAGGATGGTTTAACGCCAAAAAGGAACATGAAAATATAAAAACACTTACTTTTGTAAGTGTTTTATTTAACAAATGGTAATAAAGCCATAAATCTAGCTTTTTTTACTTCACCAGAGATATATCTTTGGTGTTTTGCACATGTACCTGTTATTCTTCTTGGTAAAATTTTACCTTTATCTAAGCTAACATATTTTTTAATGTTTTCGTCTTTATATGTTACTTCTTTTCCGGCACATAACTGGCATACTTTTCTTTTCTTCCTACGATATTCTGCCATATATATCCTCCTTTATTCTAGAAAATTATCATCAATTGAAACGTTATCCCCAAAGTCTGCGAAAGGATCATCAGCTACATCAACATTGTTTTGTGGTTCTTCTACAGCTGGCATATCTTGGTAGTCGTAAGGTGTTTGATTTTCCCTACTTCTTCTTGATTCTAAGAATTGTACAGAGTCTGCAACTACATCTGTGGTGTATCGTCTATTTCCGTCTTTATCTGTGAAAGATCCGGTTTGAATTCTTCCTTCAATTGATACTTGACTACCTTTGTCTAAATAATTAGCTACATTTTCCGCTTGTTTTCGCCAAACTATTATATTTATAAAATCGGCTTCTCTTTCGCCTTGGGCATTATTAAAAGTTCTATTAACAGCTAGAGAAAATCTAGTGTATGCGATGTTAGAACCTGTATATCTTAATTCTGGTTTAGCAGTTAACCTTCCAACTAAACAAACTCTATTCATATAAGTACCTCTTTTCTTAGTCTTCTACTTTTGTAATTAAATGACGAATTATATCTTTGTTGATTAGGGCTAAACGATCGAATTCTTTTATTCCTTTATCATCTTTACCTTCTACTTGGAACACATAGTAATATCCGCTTTTGAAATCTTTTATTTCATAAGCAAGTTCTTTTTGTCCCATTGCTTGTTCATCAGTAACTTTTGAACCATTCTTTTTGATGATGTCAGAAAAGTCTTTAACTACTTTTTTTACTTCATCTTCTCCTAAAGTTGGTCTTACGATAAACATGATTTCATAATGTCTCATTTTTACACCTCCTTGTGGTCTTTTGGCTTCTTTTAAGAAGCAAGGAGTAAATTAATTACTCGCTATAGATTATAACAAATTATATTTGAAAAGTAAACAAATATTTCTTATTTTTAGTCAAAAAAATGAACATTTTTTGTTCATTTTAAACATTAAATCTAAATAGGCAGATGTCACCATCTTGCATAATATATTCTTTACCTTCTAATCTTAGTTTTCCTGCTTCTTTTACTTTAAGCTCGCTTCCAAACGTTTTTAAATCATTAAAACTCATTACTTCCGCTTTAATAAATCCTTTTTGAAAATCTGTGTGAATTAATCCTGCACATTCTGGTGCCTTCATGCCTGTTTTAAATGTCCAAGCTCTTACTTCATCAGATCCTGCAGTTAAAAATGTCGATAGTCCTAATAATTTATATGAACTTTTTATAAGTTTATCTAATCCGCTTTCAGTAATTCCTAAATCATTTAGAAATTCTTTTTTGTCTTCGTCTGATAGTTCTGCGAGTTCTTCTTCAATTTTTGCGCTTATTTTAACTACTTCGGCATTTTCTTTGGCAGCATACCCTTTTAACTGTTTTACATATTCATTATCTTCGTTAATATCATTTTCATTAACATTTGCTACATAAATAATTGGTTTTATCGTAAGTAAGTTGAATGGTTTTAAAATTTTTATCTCTTCTTCTGTTAGGTTTAAATTTCTTGGAACTATATTTTTTTCAAGATTCTCTTTAACCCTTTCCAATAGATTTAATTCTTTGGTTGCCTCTTTATCGTTTGCTAGTCTTGCCTTTTTACCCATCCTAGCTAGTCTGTTTTCTATTATCTCTAAATCGGCAAGCGCTAATTCAACGTTTATTATTTCGGCATCTCTTATTGGGTCTATATTTCCAGAAACATGGGTAATATTACCGTCTTCGAAACACCTTACTACTTCACATATTGCATCAACTTCTCTTATGTGTGATAGAAATTTGTTACCTAGGCCTTCTCCCTTAGAAGCGCCTTCTACTAATCCAGCAATGTCAGTAAACTCAAATGTGGCTGGTATAGTTTTTCTTGGTTTATACATTTCTTCTAAAAAATCTACTCTTTCATCTGGAACTGTTACTATTCCTACGTTTGGTTCAATAGTTGCGAATGGATAGTTAGCAGCTAATATGTTTTGTTTTGTTATTGCATTAAATAAGGTTGACTTTCCAACGTTTGGAAGTCCAACTATTCCGGCAGTTAAACTCATTTTCATCACCGCAAATATTATACTAAAATGGTGGTTATTTGTAAATAATATTACTTATTATGCTTAAATCTTAGTGAGATTTAGATACTATAAAAGTTAAAAACATATTTATAATATATATTGTATTTTAAAACGGCGATTATTATATCGCCGTCCTATTTTTATAGTGTTGGACTCATATTTGGTCCTAGTGGTAAGCCCATGATGAACCAGCCAACTACTATTAGAAGCCAAACTACCATAAATATTAAGACTGTTGGCCTTAGTAAATTCAATGTCCCAAATATTGTTATTTTATTTGTTTCTTTGTTATTATATTTTTCTAAGAAAGCTAACATGATTATAAAATATACAAAAAATGGTGTCATTCCTTTTCCAACACTGTCAGCTGCTTTAAAGATAAATTGAGTAAAATCTGGAGTAATATTTGCCTTCATAAATAATGGAATTAGTATTGGTGAGGCAATTTGCCACTTTGTGATAGTATCTGGCATTATTATTGACATAATAATAATTATCACAAACATAGCTATGATTAGCGGAACACCTGTAAATTCTAAATTACTCATAAATGATATTAACCAAGATCCGATTACGGTTCCAATATTTGTCCAATTTAATATACTTATCATTAATGATGAGAAAAATAGTAGAATAAATATATATCCTAAATTATCAAATTCTTTTGACAAACCTACACTGAAATCATTCGTGCTTTTAAGGTTTTTAGATATTGTTCCATATATTCCTGAACAAACCATCATGATAATTAAAAATATAAATCCGAAAGCGTCTTGAAATGGGGCTTTTTCTCCAAGTAATTGCTCAACATAACTTACTTTTGTGTTATCTAGAAGTAGTCCTGATCCTGGCAAACCAGGAATAATTGTATATACTCCTACTAGCATTAATATTACAAAGGCAATTAGGCTCCAAACTAGGCCTTTCTTAGATATTGTTAATTCGTCTTCTTCTTTTATTGATTCTTTTACTTTTGGTTTTAAGACGGTTTCAATAATTATAGTTCCTGTAATTGATAAAATAAATGTGGCAGCTATCATGGCATATGTGTTTGACCAGGCATTAAATAGGTAATCTTTATCAACGTCAACAGCTACAGCTTCTTTGGTAAGTAGCCCTAACTGGTAATCATCATAGTTAAATACAAGGCCTGCTCCATATCCCATACTGACACCTAAAAAGGCAGTTAGTATTCCAAGCATCGAGTTTTTGCCTAGATACTGATATATTACTGCAATTAAAGGAATAACTAATATAAAACCATATTCCCCTAAGAATGATGAAATTATTCCTACAAATAGTGTTAAAAAGGTTACAACACTTGGTTTTAAAACTCTAAGTGGCGTAAATATTGCTTTGAATAGTCCACTTGCTTTTCCAATTGAAACGGCCATTAATGATATTATTAATAATACTAGTGGCTTAAAGTTTTTAAATGTTTCAACTGGTGAGCTAAAGAAGAATCTTAAGCCTTCTTTTGATAAAATGTTTTTTACACTTACAACAGACGTTTCTAAGCTGCCACTTGTAACTTTAGTAATTTCTCCATCTATTCCAAGTAAGGAAAAAATACTACTCATAATCATAATGGCAAAAATAAGGATGATAATTGTAATAACTGGTCCTAATAAGATACTTTTTTTCTTTTTCATGATTATCCTCCTATAATTTTATTATTTTTTTTAATTTTTTATTAAATTCTATTCTGGGAAGCATTATGCTGCGGCCACATCCTGTACATTTTATTTTTATGTCCGCACCCATTCTTATTATTTCCCACTCGTTTACCCCACATGGGTGAGGTTTTTTCATTAAAACGAGGCTTCCTAACTTATATTCATTTTTCATTGTGAACCTCCACTTGTGGATATGGTATTGTAAGATTTTCTTTTTTAAATTCTCTTATAACTTCTTCTAGAAGAGCTCTTTTAAATGTGTAGTTATATGTTGGTTTTGTGGTGGCAACAACTCTTATATTAACTGAGCTATCTGCTAACTCTTCAACACCTAAAATTTGAATATCTTCAGTTATATAGTCTTCATTTTTTAATTTTTGGCAGGCATTTTCAATGGCCTTTTTTACTTTGTCGATGTCGTCTGCGTAAGATGTTGGTACATCAACAACACTTTTTGAAGCTTTAAGACTATAGTTAATCACTTCTGTTATATTCCTGTTAGCAATTATTTTTATCTCGCCTGAATAAGCTCTTATTTTTGTTGTTTTAAGTCCTAGAGAAATAACATCACCTCTAAAATCGCCTATTTTTATGTTGTCCCCAACTTGGAATTGGTCTTCTGTCAAAATGGCAGTTCCGGCAATAATATCTTTTAGTAGATCTTGAAGAGCAAGGCCAACAATAACTCCTACAACTCCTAGAGATGTTAGTAAGGCTTTTGTGTCTACTCCCCAAACATCTAGTATCATTAACATTGACACTAGGTAAAGTAAATATTTTAAAACGTTTGTTGTCACAGTTATTGTTGTTAGGGCTTTTTTATCAGATTTTCTTTTGGCTTTTTTTAAAAGCTTGTTAATAACAAAGTTTTTGGCTATTAAATATATGACTGTTACTAATATTATTATTATAATTGTTCCAACTAATTGTTTTTGAATTTCGCTCATGATATCACTCCTTGATATTTATTATTTCAAGAATTCGATTTAAATCTGCAGTATTTGTAAATGATATTTCGATTTTTTTATCTTTTATTTTTACTTTTGTATCTAGTTTTTCTCTTAATAAGTCTTGTACATATTCATATTCATTATATCTTTTATGTGATTTAACTGTATGTTTTTTATCTGAGCTTTTCTCTTCAGTAGTTCTTACTGATAGTTTTTCTTCGGCAATTTCTTTAGCCATTTTAATGATTTCGTCTTCGTTTTCTAATTTGCTTAGGGCTCTTGCGTGTCCCATTGTTAGTTTTTTGTCTTGAATCATATCTTGAACTTCTTTAGGAAGTCTAAGTAGTCCTAACATGTTTGTTATATGGCTTCGGCTTTTGCTTACTTTTCTAGCTAGTTCTTCTTGGGTTAAGTTTAATTTATCAATAAGGCTTTTATAGGCTTTAGCTTCTTCTAAAGCTGTTAAGTTTTCTCTTTGAAGGTTTTCAAGCAAAGCTATTTCAGCCATTTTTTCATCACTTAATTGTCTTATAATTGCAGGTATTGTTTCTTTGCCAGCTATTTTGCTTGCTTTTAATCTTCTTTCTCCGGCTATTACATCATATCCTTTTATGCTTTTTTTAACAATTATTGGTTCAATTACACCATTTTCTCTAATTGATTCTGCTAGTTCATTTAGGGCATCCTCATCAAATACTGTTCTTGGTTGATATGGGTTTGGTCTTAGTTCATTTACATTTAACTCTACTATTTCTTCTGTCTTTACTTCTTTATAAAGATTTTTTTCAAAGTCGCTTACATTTTCAACACTTAGATTATCTAAATCAAATAGTTGTTCTAATCCTTTTCCTAATGCTCTTCTACTTTCCATTTCTAGCAATCACCTCTTTCGCTAAATTTATATAAGCTAGTGCCCCTCTACTTTTTGGGTCATAAGCTATTATTGGTTTTCCATGACTTGGCGCTTCTGATAATCTTACAAGTCTTGGAATAATTGTGTCATATACTCTTTCTTTAAAGTAACTTTTTATATCTTGGACAACTTCTAGTCCAAGGTTTGTTCTATTATCTAGCATCGTAAGTAGTACCCCTTCAATGTCCAAAGATGGATTTAATGTTTTTTGCGCTAGCATGATTGAATTTAAAAGTTGCATTATTCCTTCTAAGGCAAAAAACTCACATTGGACTGGTATTATTACTGAGCTTGCAGCGCATAAGGCATTGGTTGTAAGTAGTCCTAGTGATGGTGGACAGTCAATTATAATATAGTCAAACATTTCTTCAGCCATTTCTAGCTTGCTTTTTAACTGCCTACTTTTAGAAAACTCTGGATTTAATTTGCTTTGTTCCATAAGCTCTATATCGGCTCCGGCTAAACTTATTGTTGCAGGAATTATGTACAAGTTTTTAAATTTAGTTTTTTTAATTACTTCTTTTAACTCGGCGTCTCCTACTAATAAGTCATATATGCTTTTTTTTATGTCACCTTTGTCGATTCCTAATCCGGTTGTACTATTTCCTTGTGGATCTAGATCTATTAGCATTACCCTTTTTCCTAGATAGCCTAATGATGCGGCTAAATTTATACTTGAAGTTGTTTTGCCAACTCCACCTTTTTGATTAACTAGTGCGATTATTTTTCCCATTTTACCACCATTTTCATTTTTCTAGCTATATTCATTTTATCACATTCGCTAATATAAATCTATCAGTTTTATTTAAAAAAAGGCTTATTTT
>CAMNJS010000013.1 GCA_946541645.1 uncultured Bacillota bacterium
TACTCCTAATATTTCTGCTAATGTGAATCCTTTATTTTTCATATCATCACCTATTTTAATTTTAGCATATTTTTTGTTATAAATAAATATATTACTTATGGGAGGATGATGTTGTGAATAATTTTGCAAATCAAAATAGTTTTCCAGGCAATCCTTTATTTACTAACGGCGAGGCAGTTCCAAATCAACAGACACAGGTAAATTTTGGAAGACCTATTATTGAGCAATCTTATATAGAAAATATTTTAAGATTAAATAGAGGTAAAAAGGTAGAAGTGTATGCATCTTATCCAGATTCTAGCGATTGGCGAGATATGGTATTTTCAGGTATTGTGGAACAGTCCGGCAGGGATCATATAATACTTAGTGATCCTAAAACTGGAAAATGGTATTTAATCTTATTAATTTATGTTAATTATATTAAATTTGATGAAAGAATTACTTCTAGTCCAGAATTTTATCCTAACAATTGAAATAATAATTTAAGTTTGTTATAATGTTTTTAGGGTGAGTAATATGGGAATATTTATAACTTGCGCATCATTATTAATTCTTATTTGTTTGATTCTTATTTGGATTGCGTCTACTTATAATAGATTTCAAATTTTTATCATAAGGATAAACGAAGCTGAGACTAATATTGACTCAGTTTTGCGTAAGAGATTTGATTTACTTAATAAGTCTACGGCTATAATAAAAGAAAATTCTGATACTGATGAAGATGTTTTAGATCAGATTGAAAAATTGAAATCCAAGAAGTTATCTAATTTCGAATTAGATCGTAAGCTTTATGACGCTTTAAAAGAGTTCAATAAATATAAGGAACGTTTTCCAAAATTAAAAAATAATGATGCTTTTGTAAAAATAGATGTAGAAATTACGGAATCTGAAGCAGAAATTGTCGCTTTTAGAAAATATTATAATGATATTATTACCGACTATAATAAAATAGTTAAATCTTTTCCAACTAATTTAGTGGCGTTATTTTTTCATTTTAAAACTAAGCTTTATTTTGATGGTAAAGACATGAGTGATGATGATATAAAAGACTTTAAACTATAGATCAATTATTTGATCTTTTTTTATGTATTTTTTTTACGTTAATCACATATAATTTTTTGGTGATATTATGAATTTTAAGGTTGGTGATTTAGTAACACGTAATTCTCACGGTAATGATATTATTTTTAAAATTATTTCCATTGATAATAATTTAGTTCAGTTAAAAGGAGTTAATGTAAGGTTACTTGTCGATAGTGATATAACTGATTTAAAAGCTTATGACAATGAGGATATTGAGCAGGAAGAATCTTTTATGAAAAGGGCTTATCAAACTCCCCTTCTTGACCGAAATGACTATTTTTATTTGCCTGGGAAAATTTTACATATTGATAGTGATTCTGATTATTTATCAAGGTGTTTAGATTACTATGATAAATCTAATGTTTGGTCAATGGGTATAAATGAGCGCGAGGAAGAAATTCCTAATAATATTAAAGAATGGTTGTTAAGGTATAAGCCTAATATCTTAGTAATTACAGGGCATGATGCTTATTATAAGCGTAAGGGGGCTACAAGTGATATAAATGCTTATAAAAACAGTAAGTATTTTGTAGAAGCGATTAAAAGGGCTAGAGAGTATGAAGATAGTCATGAAAAGCTTATAATTGTCTCTGGGGGCTGTGGTTCATGTTATGAAGAATTAATAAAGGCTGGTGCTAATTTTGCTTCTAGTCCTAAAAGGATTAATATCCATGCGCTTGATCCAGCCATAATTGCAGTTAAAATGAGTTTATCTGATATTAATAAAAACATTGATTTGAAAGATATTTTAAGTCAAACTAAATATGGCAAAGACGGGATTGGTGGTATAATTACGAAAGGAACTATGTATGTTGGATATCCAAGGTAGACCTTGTAATAACTCTATGGTTAAAAATGTCTTATTACCATATATTGGCAAAGATGTTAAAATAAAATATGATTTGGGGCGGAATAAATATGAAGTCTACGAGGCTAAAATAACTAAGATATATAATTCTGTTTTTTTAGTAAAGCTTAAAGATAATACTGTTAAATCCTTCTCTTTTGCTGATATAATAACGAAAAATATAAAAATATATTGATTTTTGTATTTAAATATTGTACAATTAAGATGAAATCATGCTAGAAGGGAGAGGTTATCTTGAAAATTACATCAGTCAATGTTCGAAAAGTCGACAGTGAAAACCGTATGCGTGGTATCGCTTCAGTAGTGCTAGATGATTGCTTTGCTATCCACGGAATTAGGATTATCGAAGGCGACGGTGGTTTATTTACCGCTATGCCTAGTCGTAAAACTAATGACGGCACATATCACGATATTGCTCATCCAATTACATCTGAGTGCCGTAAAGAATTCGAAGATGCTATTATTGAAGAGTATAACAATGTTAAAGAAGAAGACGAATAATTCGTCTTTTTTTGTTTAGTAAGCATATACTTTTTTAGGAGGATTTTATGGACAAGATTGATAGTGTAATTACTTCATTAAATCATAGTGTTACAGTTAATGAAAGAAAAAATATTATTATTACTGGTGTTAAAAAAATAGAGAGTTTTGATGAAACTGAATTTTTTATGGAAACAAGTATGGGAAATTTAACTTTAAAAGGTAGTGATTTAGAAATTATAAAGTTAGATACCTATCAAGGTAATGTTTCAATAAAAGGCAAACTAGATAGTCTTTCTTATTCAGAAGGTGAAAATAAAGAGAAAGACGGCGGGCTATTTACTAAGCTGTTTAAGTAATGAATTTAAAAATACAGATATTATCTATTGTTTTTTCTTTTCTCTTTGGTTTGGCCTTCTCACTATTTTTAAATTTAAATTTTAAGATAATATATAACAAAAGCAAAGTGATTAAGTATTTAGGTTCTTTTTTAGTTATTTTAATAAGTGTTTTAATATATTTTATCCTACTTCAAAGAATATGTAATTCATATTTTCATCCATATCATTTATTAGTAATAATTTTTGGTTTTTACTTTAAATCACTTATTTTTAAAATTAAGTAGTGATTCATTATATTGTAAAAAAAGATAAAAGGTGTTATACTTTTAGTGATAGTAGAGGTGATTTAATGGCTAAACGGGTTTCTAAAAAAACTAAAATGAGGCTCATGATATTGGGCCCTTTGGCTTTTTTTATAATTGGTTATTGTCTTTTTACTCTAGTTACTACTACTATTAATTTATATAATTTACGAAGGGAAGAAAAAGAATTAAACGAACAGCTTACTAATCTACAAGCTGATGCCAAATCATTAAAAACGGAAATAAATAAACTTCAAGATAAAGAATACATAGCTAGGTACGCCAGAGAAAATTATTTATACACTAAAAACGGTGAATATGTTATTAAGTTAGATGATGATGGAAAAAAAATTAAGGAAGTCAAGGCTAATTATAATAATGATTATTTAATATATGGATGCACAATTATAATAATTTTAATATTTTTATTTATTATTAAAAGGCATTTTAAAAGTAAAAGAAAAAAACGCTGAAAAAGCGTTTTTATTATATTTTTAAATGTTTTTTTACGGCTCTCCATGAACCAAACATACCGACTAAAATACCAACTAATACTAAAATAGATGATGTGGTATAAACAAATGGAACTGGTTTTATTAGTTTTATGAAGTTTGAGAATAAGTGTCCACCAAATTTGTTATATAGTTCGGTATAGCCATATATTGTAATAATCACCGGTATTATTGAACCTAGAAGCCCTAAGACTAGTCCTTCAATAATAAATGGTATTCTAATATTTATATTAGATGCACCTATTAATCTCATAATACCAATTTCTCTTTGCCTTGAACTTATAGTTATTTTAATAGTGTTAGAAATTAAAAATGCGGTAACTAAGATTAAGGCTACTACAGCACCAATACAAATTTTATGAATAAATTCAAAAGTGGCAATTAATTGTTCAACCATTCCTTCACCGTATTTTACTACTGTAATACCATCTATTTTTTTTATTTCATCGGCAACATTTTTAATTTTATTTATATCTATTACTTTTACTTGGTATGTGTTTTGAATTGGGTTTTCCTCATCTGTCCAATTTTTCATTATACTGTCGAAGACATCAGAAGAATCTCTCATTTCTTCGGTAATTGCTTGTTTTGATTTAAATTCATATTTGTCTACGTTATCAATTACGCTAATTTGGTCTTTAATTTCTTCTATTTTATCTTCGTCAGCTTCATTGTCAATAAAAGCCACAATGGTGACGTCTCTTTCAACTAATAAAGTAAAATTGTTAACATTTTCTGAAAGGACCATTGATATCGCAACAACAATTAAGGTTATCGTAATACAGGAAATAGAAGCAAATGATAATGAAAAATTTCTAAATACACCTTTAAAGGCGTCTCTTATATTTCTTCCAATAATTCTAACTGTTTTCATGCTTATACGTTCCTTTCTCATAATCTTTTAATACTCTTCCAGCATCTAAAACGATTACTCTTTTATTCATTTGTTTTACTATATTAATGTCGTGCGTTACCATTATAATGGTTGTCCCTAATTTATTAATTTCTTCAAGGACTTTCATTATTTCCATGCTTGTTTCTGGGTCTAGGTTTCCTGTTGGCTCATCGCAGATTAATAACTTTGGTCCATTTACAATTGCTCTAGCAATGGCTACTCTTTGTTGCTCTCCGCCTGATAATTGAGCCGGATAGTTTTTAATTTTACTTTTTAATCCTACTAATTCTAGCACTTTTATTACTTTGGCATGGATTTCGTCTTTTGGAAGGCCAAATATTTCTAAGGCAAAAGCTACGTTTTCATATACTGTTGATTTTGGAAGTAGTTTATAGTCTTGAAAAACAACTCCTATTTTTCTTCTTAGCTTATATACTTTTCCGTTTCTAAGTTTGCCAACGTCAATACCTCCTACGACAATTTGTCCGGCGGTTGGTTTTTCTTCTCTATATAACATTTTTATTAATGTACTTTTTCCGCATCCAGTTGAACCTATTATGAAAACAAAATCTCCTTTGGCGATTGTTAGATTTAATCCTTGAATAGCTGTAACTCCTGTACGATATGTTTTTTTTACGTTTGTAAGTTTTATTAAATCCATTTAATTCACTTCTTTCTATTCTTCGTCTATTTTCCCTTGAATTTCATAGGTGTCAGTGGCTATAACAAAGGCATTTGGGTCTAGTTTTTTTATTCCTTCGGTGGCTAAAAAATATTCTCTTGTTGGAATGGCACATAATAATATTTTTTTATTGCTACCTGTATAACCGCCTTTGGCTTCTATTTCTGTAATGCCACGGTTTAGGCTTTTTATTATGAAAGATTTTATTTCTTTATCTTTGCTTGTTACTATTTGTAGCGTCTTGTATTCTGATATACCCATGATAACTCTATCACTTACGGCTCCAGAAATAGCCACATATATTATTGAATATATGAAGGCATCCCAGCCAAACACAATACCGCCAGCAAACATAATTAATCCTTCAGAGTATATACTTGCTTTACTGTAAGGCATTTTCCCGTATACAGAAAAAATTTGTTTTAAAACGTCTGTTCCTCCACTTGTAAAATTATTTTTAAAAATTAGTCCTGAGCCTATTCCTGAAATTAGGGCTCCACATAGAGTAATAACTATATGTTCTGTGTTTCCAAGATTAATATAATTTGGTAAAAAGTCTGTTACTTTTACTAATAATGGATACAAAATAGATCCAATTATGGTTGTTCTTGTTTTTTCAGGTCCTAGAAAAACAAAACTGGCAATTAATAATAAGACATTTCCTATTAATATAATTACTGAAGGATCTATTTTAAATAGTGATTCTGTCATAATAGATATTCCACTTACTCCTGAAATTAGATGAAGTGGTTTTAAAAATAAATTAAAGGATACTGCTGATAATAATACTCCGAGTAAAAATAGCATTGTTCTTTTTAATTTTTTGCTATTATAAATTTCTTGAACTAGTAATTTGTTATCGACTAATGGTTTATGATTAAATATCATTAGCGTTCCTCCTTAAATTAGAATTTATAAAGGCATCTATTTCTCCATCTAAAACTTTTCCAACATTTGTCTCTTCGGTATTTGTTCGGTGATCTTTTACGAGCGAATATGGATGCATAACGTAACTTCTAATTTGAGAGCCAAAATTTATGTCTTTTTGTTCCCCTTTTAATTCTTTTATTTCTTGTTTTTTAACTTCTGTCATCATTTCAAATAATTTACTTCTAAGTATCTGCATTGCTTTTTCTTTGTTTTGTACTTGGCTTCTTTCGTTTTGGCATGTTACAACTACTCCGGTCGGAAGATGGGTGATACGGACTGCACTATCAGTTGTGTTTACTGATTGCCCGCCAGCTCCAGATGAGTGAAAAACATCTATTTTTAAATCATTTTGGTTTATTTCAATGTCAACTTTGTCATCCACTACAGGGGTAACACTTATAGACGCAAATGATGTATGTCTTCTTGCACCGGAGTCAAATGGTGAAATTCTAACTAATCTATGAATTCCTTTTTCATTTTTTAGGTATCCATAAGCGTTAGCTCCACTGACGATTATGGTTATACTTTTGATGCCGGCTTCTAATCCTGGCTGTTTGTCAACGATTTCTTCTTTGTATCCTTGTTTTAGAATCCATTTTGAGTACATTCTATAAAGCATATTAGCCCAATCGCAGGCTTCTGTGCCACCTGCTCCAGAGTGAATTTCTAAAACAGCGTCATTATGATCATATTTCCCGTTTAATAGGACTTCTATTTCTATGTTTTCAAGATCTTTACTAATTTTTGGATATTCTTCTTGTGAAAATTGCAAAGCTTCTTCGGAACCTGCATTTAAATTTTCAATGTGGAATTCCACATCTTCTTTTATTTTTTTGGCTTTATCTAACGTACTTTTTATTTGATTAAATTCATTTATTGTTTGTTCGGCTTTTCGACGATCTGTCCAAAAATTGTCTTCTTTCATGACTTTATCTAGTTTTTCTAATTTTTTTTGTTTGTTTTCTGGGTCAAAGTGACCTCCATATATCATTTATTTGTTTTAAAAACTGTTCATAAATAGTTGTCAATTCTTTTTTATCCATAGTTACCATCCTATCTTTATCATTATAACATTTTCTATCTTCTTTTACTAGGCAAGCGTTTAAAAAAATTAAAGTTATTCTTTAATTTTTTTTAGTATAAAGTATCTACATTCATATGAACAATGTTTTTTGATATAATTATCTACATTTTTTATGTCGTTAATTTGTTTAAAGTTTTTATTTGTTTTATCGCAAAAACCTTTTAGTCTTAATTTCCCGTATGACCAGTCTCCTAAAACATAATCATAGTCGTCAAAATACTCTGTCCAAATTTCTTTAATACTGTCATAGTCAAAGCCTTCTTTGTAATTTTTCATAAGTTCATATTTATTACTCAATTCATATGTTTTCATATTATTACCTCTGCTATTAGTTTATCATATATTGTAAATAAAGTCTAATTTGGAATGACTATTTGTTTACTTTCTTTTGTTCCAATATAATACTCTGGTATTTTCCCGTTAATTAGTTTTATGGCCACAGGAACCTTGGCTGATACGACAATATTTTTATCATAAAATGGTAATATTATATTTTCAGTAACTTTTAAATTGATAAATACTTTTATCAGTGAATTATTAATTCCGTAATCATCAACTTCTGCTGAAATATAGCTTATAACGTCTCCAGCCAGTGATACCTTTACAGGTATTTTAGGGCCTAGGTTAGCTGTAATTGGGTTATTTGTTATGACACCACTATTTATAAAGGCGATAATTCCTTTTTTTAAATTTGTTTCATCATATGTTTTTAAGATGTTTTGATTTTTTATATTTCCTTTTTCAATGTTTTTTATGTCCTCTTGGATTTTTCTTGTAGTTTGGGTTAAATATTTGTTGATATTGATTGTGTTAAAATCAACAGATTTGATGTCACTGCCGTCATATTTTACTTCAAAGATTTCTTCTGGTTTTGCTTTAGTTGTGATGGTCTCTGCTATGGCGTCATTTATAATGATGTTCGAAAATTTTTTTGTTTCTGTTTCTGCATATTTAAAAAAAACGGGGGTTATTTTTTTACCGGCGATATTTATTAAAATTACCGAGCTTATAAGTACTGTAATTGTTACTAATAATATAATATTGATTCGTTTTTTCTTTAATCTTATTTTTTTCATATTTAATTATATGATTTGTTTTCAATAATAAAGACTAGCTACATGCTAGTCATTTACGATATTTAAATTTATAAGTTGTCTCTAGTTTAACGTCTTCTCTTTCATTAAAAGTTTTTATACTTTCGTTTATTTCGCTTTCAAATTCATTTTTTTCTAATGGGTTTTCAAGTATTTTTAACGAAAGTGTTTCATATTTTATTCTAAATCTAGTCATTGTTTTATTTTCTTCTGTTCGGTAAGATTTAGTTATTTCATTAATATGACTTGTTTCACTCCATGATGACCAGTTTGATTCGCTTTCTAGTTGTGTATCTTTATATGGTTTTCCTTCTTGAGCTGATGAAGAAAAGTTACTGTACTTACGTTTTTGTCCATTGTACCAGCGCCACTGCTTATCCCTGTAGTGATATAAAGTTGCTGTTTCACTATCAAATTGATTATATTTTTTAGTATCTACTTCATCTCTTGGCGTATATTTCCCGTTATTAAAATATACTTTTTTATTATTTTTATCTAGATAATAGTATTTATAGCCTTGCGTAGACTCGATGCTTCTGTATGATTTTTCTTCTGGATAATCTAATGAATAGTTAGACCATTTTGAATATTTTTCTGTGCTTTCATCTTTGTTTTCAAACCCACTTGGTTTTTCTGATGAAAACTCTGAATAACTACCTTCAATGTCATACCATTTCCAGCTTATATCGCGGTACCTATAATACTCTGTATCTTCTTTTTCGTAGGTGTATATATTTGACTCACTTGGAATTTCTGGAATTTCTGTCATATCATTTGGTAAGTTAATACCGTACTTTGAAACTTCATCTGATATTTCATCTTGGTCAAAATATTTAGACCATTTTGTTGTATTCATTTCACGTTCGTAATAATTATAATATGGAATAACGTCGATTACAGTCTTTCCTTTAGGATATTTTGTTTGAAGGCTACTCCAGCTTCCAAATCTTTTATCTGTTGTACATGAATTACAATTTTTAACATCTAGGGTATAGATATATTCGTCTTTATATTTTGTAATTTTTACGGTTCCAGAACACAGCATATTATTTGTATTTGTGCTTTTCAAATATTGGTTTGAATATAATGTCCCTATGCTGACTATAACACTATCTCCTTCAACATCAGGCATATCTAATTCGTTTTGGGCGTATAAAAGTGAAGATTTTTTTATTTCTTCATATACTCCTTTGCAATGATTGTTTTGAAAGATTGTTATAATAATCATAATTATTAGAATAAGTGGTAATACTGTCCCAAAAATAAAGAAGAATTTTAATAAAGGTTTGCGGTTTTCAAATGATTGGTCTACTTGATTTCCGTTTTTATCAACATAGGTCATTCTTTTCATATTTTGTCCTCCTTATTCTATCTATTATTTTAGCATAATTCCTATTTTTTTTAAAGGATGTTTTAATTAATTTTATCTTATCATATAATTTATTAGTTTTTATTATGAGGTTATTATATGTCTAATTATAACTTGGAAGAAGATAGTTTGTTAAAACTGCAAATTAATTTATCAATTGTTTTTATCTTTACGCTTATAATCTCCATAACACTTTCTTATAATTCTATGACGGAGTGTGAAGGGAGAAGAAAAATTTATAGTGATGATGAGGCTTTAGATATTCTTAGAGTAAACAGGATAATATCTTTTCTTGTTGCTATTGGTTTTATATATATTAATACTTATGACAAAAAAATTAAGAATAGGTATGGGGTTAACGACGAACTTGCGAATGTACAAATAGCTGCGAGTTTTATTACTTTAATTAGTTCTATTTTAGTATTATACGTAGCCTTTAGTGGTTCTAATAGTGTTATTTCCGGTGAAAATCCAAATTAAAAGAAGCTTTATTTAGCTTCTTCTGTAACCCTTGTTTCTCTTATAACTACAACTTTAATAGTTCCAGGATATTGTAAATTTTCCTCTATTTTATTTTTAATGTCTCTTGCGACTTTTACGCTTTCTAAATCATCAATTTTATCTGGTTTAACAATAACTCTAAGTTCTCTACCTGCTTGAACAGCATATGTTTTTTCAACTCCGTCCATGTCATTTCCGATTTGTTCTAGCTCAGTAAGTCTTTTAATATAGTTTTCAAGTGAATCATTTCTAGCTCCTGGTCGTGAGGCAGATAAAGCATCAGCGATAGCAACTAAAACACTAATTACGCTTGTTGCGTCAGTGTCACCATGATGTGATGCAATGGCATTAATAACTGCCTCATTTTCATTATATTTTTTGGCTAGTTCAACACCTAAATCAACATGGCTTCCCTCGACTTCATGATCAATGGCTTTTCCTATATCGTGTAGCAATCCAGCTCTTTTAGCTATTGTTACATTCTCATTTAACTCTCCTGCTAAAATGCCAGCTAGGTTTGCGACTTCAATTGAATGGGTTAATGCGTTTTGGCCGTAGCTTGTTCTAAAGTGTAGTTTACCGATTAGTTCAACTAATTCTGGCTCAACTTTTGTAATGCCTAGTTCAAATAAAGCATTATTTCCAAATTCAATTAGCTTGTTTTTCATGTCTTTGGCTGTTTTATCATAAATTTCTTCAATTCTTCCAGGATGGATTCTTCCATCTTTTATTAGGTTTTCTAATGTGATTCTAGCTATTTCCCTTCTGTAAGGATCAAAGCTTGATAAAACAATAGCTTCTGGTGTGTCATCGATAATTAAATCTACTCCGGTTACGGCTTCAATAGTTCTTATGTTTCTTCCTTCTCTACCTATAATGCGGCCTTTCATTTCATCATTTGGTAAAGTGACAACTGTAACCGTTTGTTCATTAGCTACATCTGCAGCGTATTTTTGCATTGCTGAAACAAGCAAATCTTTTGATTTTTTGTCGACTTCGAGTTTAGCTTCAGCTTCTCTATCTTTGATATAAGAAGTTATTTCTAAATTCATCATTTCTTCGACTTTTTTCATTATAAGTTCTTTAGCTTGTTTTTTTGAATATCCAGCGATTTTTTCAAGTAATTTTAGTTCTTCTTGTTTTGTTTCTTCTAGCTCCACTTGCTTATTTTGAATATCTTTTTGCTTTTCAATTAGACTATTTTCTTTGTCTTCTAGCATTTGTTCACGTTTCTGTAAGTTTTCATCACGTCTATCAATACTGTCTTCTCTAGCTTGAAGACGGTCTTCAAGTTCTTTTATTTCTTGTTTTTTTTCTTTTGTTTCTTTATCTAATTGGTTTTTTAATCTATGGTTTTCTTCCTTGGCTTCTAATATACTATCTCTTTTTAATTTGTCAGCTTCTTTTTTTGCTTCTTTAATTAAACTCTGAGCTTTTTTATTAGCAGCAAAGGTCTTAATAGAATTTAAAATTATCATGGCAATTATGCCAACAAAAAGGCCTATTAAAACTAGCAAAATGGAGAAAATAAGATTATTCATATTATTACCTCCATCTAGAGAATTTGCATTCTCTAATTATATTTTAAAGGTAATATATCTATAAGTCAAGTAATTATTTAAATTTAAAAACATCCTTTTGGATGTTTATTCAATACAAGTTATTTTTACTTGATATTCACCGTTTGGACTTGCAACAGCTCTAATTTCTCCTTTTTTAGCACCTAAGATAGCTTTAGCAATTGGGGATTCATTAGAAATCTTGTTTGAAAATGGATCAGCCTCTTTTACTCCAACGATGGTGTATTTTTCTTTTTCATTATCTTCAATATATTCTATTTCAACGGTATTTCCAACATTTACTTTATCTTTACCTAAGTTTTTAATAACGATGGCATTTTCAATTTGTTTTTCAAGGGTAACTATACGATTTTCAACTTCTGATTGTTCATTTCTAGCAGCGTCGTATTCAGCATTTTCGCTTAGGTCTCCTAAGGCTCTGGCTTCTTTTAAAGCTTCTATTACTGCAGGTCTTTTTTCCATTTTTAAATATTCAAGTTCTTTTTTCATGTCTTCTAGGCCTTGCTCGGTCACATAAACTTCTTCTGTCATTTTATCACCTCGGTTTTCTAATTTTTTTTACTTGGAAAGTATACTATATATTTTTGTGTTTGTCAATACATTTAATCATGTAATTTTCACACACTTTTTCAGGCACTTTTATATATACTATTTGCTTAGGATGCCTTACTATTTCAATTTTATTCATATCTTCATCATATATTTCATTTATTTTAAATTTTTGACTTGTTTTTGGCCCAAAAATTTCTACGTTATCACCTATTTTAAAGTGATTACGCTGCTGCACTTTAGCTAATTTTGTTTTTTCATCATAAGAAAGGATAATACCAATAAATTCTTGATTGGTTGCTTCGCTTCGTCCATTATAGTACTGAACTTCTTTGCCATAATTTCCGTTAAAAAATTGGGCAATAGAGTCTCTATTAGCAACATCATCTAATGTTTTCTGATACTCTTTATTATAGTGGTAATCTTTGGGATTTTCAAAATATTCATCGATTATTTTACGGTATGTTTTTACGACGGTAGCAATATAGTATGCAGAGCGCATTCTTCCTTCTATTTTTAGGCTATCAACGTTTAAATTAATTAGCTCTGGAATATAGGCAGCTAATGATAAATCTTTCGTACAGAATGTAAATGGTTTTTTGCCTTCTATTTTTTTATTTTCATTATACAAATCAAAATCCCATCTGCATATTTGACTGCAGCCTCCTCTATTTGAATCTCTATTTGTCAAAAAATTTGAAAGAACGCATCTTCCACTATATGAAGCGCACATGGCTCCATGAATAAATACTTCTAACTCAATATCTATATCTTTTTTAATATCTTCAATATCTTCTTTCGCACATTCCCTAGCTAAAACAATTCTAGATACGCCTTCATTTTTCCAAAATTCCACAGCTTTTTTGTTTAATGTTGAATTTTGTGTTGACATATGAATGTTTAAACCTATTTCTTTATTCAGATTAATAATCGCTGGATCACTTATTATTATTGCGTCAACATCTATTTCTTTTAACTTTTTTAAGTAATCTTTTATTTTTGCGTATTCTTTATTGTGCATGGCAATATTTACGGTCACATAAACTTTTTTATTTAATTTATGGGCATACTTGATACCTTCTTTTAAATCATCCATAGTAAAATTTGGAGTGTTTGCTCTTAGATTAAACATTCCTCCAATATATACAGCGTCTGCTCCATATTGTAATGCAATTTTTAGTCTTTCTAAGTCACCTGCCGGCGACAATAATTCTGGTTTTTTCATGTTACTTCACCTTGTATATAGTTTCTTGATATAGGAATCCAGTTTCTTCTTTTAATTTGTTGTTTTTATAATCTTTTATTACTTCTTTAAATTGGTTTTCATCTATCATATTACTATTAAATACGATGTAATCTGCATCAATATCTTCTTTAATGTTTAAAATATAATCTGAATAAACGGTTGTCCCTTGTTCTATATCATTTATGTAATAATATTTGTTTTCTTTATATAGTTTATTCCCTGTTTCTCTTATATTAAATGTTTCTAGGTAATTATTTAAAAGATGCCTTCTTGAGGTAAACATTGGAAGATAGCCAAAGACATTTACAAAGGTCTTGGCTTTTGATTTTTCTTTTATTTCTTTTATTTCTCGTTTAGTAAGTTCTGAAGATAAATATGTATATTTTACTCCTTTATCATACCAATAATTTGTTGTTCCATAGTTGGTTGTTAGGTGTTCTTGGTGCCAAACTAAATCGGTTTTTAACTTTAAGTCTTTTTTTAACTGAACTATGGAAATATCATAAAATATTATACCGTTTATATTTAACGCTTCAATTTTTCTTAAAGTTTCTTTCAATTTATCTATTTCATCATTATGAATGTTTTTATTAATAAAAACAAAAACTTCTTTGTTTAGTTTTTTTATTTCTTTTATTTCATCTATGTCAAAAGTGTTTGGATAGTTGATGCTTAGGTGTTTTAGTGGCACTAGGTAGGCATCTACTTGATTTTCAATTTCAACTGCTTGATTTATATTTGAAATAATCACACTTATTTTACTCATAGTTTCCCTCCGTTTATAGATTATATCAAAAAAAATATAAATTTCCAATTTATATTTTTTGTAAATTTTTATTTTTAGAAAAATAAGAAATTATTCTTATTTTAGCTTTCTTTCTTTTCTTTTTTCTTAACTTCGTAATAGAAATTAGTTTCTGTAGTCATCATATATGGAATTACCCAAAGATATAATATTCCTAGTGTTAGAGCTCCAGCAATTATCCAGCCTAAAAAGCTTAATTCAAGGACAATATAATCCATTTTATATTCTTCCATTAAATCCATACTTCTAGAAAAGATATCTGAAACAGGCATTTCTTCATTTTCATATAAAATGTAGTATACTTGAGACCATGATACCATTAATATAACATAAAAAACGGCAATTGCTGAACATAATAGTACACCTATTATTATCATTAAAGCTGATAACATAACGTTAATGTTAGCTTCATTAATTATGAATGTCATTAGTGATTTGCCAGCAATTATTTCTAGTGTAAAGCATATTAGAGTGAAAATAGTTATTACAATAGTAATTGCAGACGCTTTCCAAAAGAGATCTGTTCTTTCAAAAAGGTCTGTTATTTTTGTTTTTTCTCCTTTTGATATTTTTATTACTATTTGTAATAGTCCCATGTAAAGAAGCCCGGTTATTAATATATTAAATAATATGTCTACACTGTCATTATAGACAGATTTTGAAACTATATAGAAAAAGAAGATAATTAATGCATAAATTAATATGGCTGGTATTATTATACTATATTTTCCTTTTAGCTTTTTTGCGGCTTTTTCTTTCATTTTAGTTATATTCATTTTCATTCCCCTTTTCTATTATATATTATATCATACTTTCATAATTTTTGACATTTTTTTTACTTATTGATATTCCATCTCCGACATCGATGAATGTTGTTTTAAATTCTTGATTATTTATTAAAAATTCTTTATAGTTATTTATTTTTTTCACTAATGATTTTAGATTTTTACTTTGGATGTTTTCTATATTAGTGGTAAGCCCATGAAAATTTAAATTATCAGTGATTATTACTCCGTTGTCACTTAAATTATTTTTATATTTTTCAAAAAATTTTATATTTTGAGCTTTGGCTGCATCGATAAAAATAAGGTCATATTTACCTTTTATATCTAGGTATAAGGCATCGTTTAAGATAATATTTATTTGGTTATCTAGTTTAAAATCATTTATGTTTTTAACAGCTATATCATATCTATTTTTGTCCCTCTCAACGGTTGTTATTTTTATATTTTTATTTACTAAAGCCATTTTTATAGCTGAATATCCGATAGCTGATCCTATTTCTAGTATTTTTTTTATGTTGTTTTCTTTTATATAGTTTTCTAAGTAGGTGATACCATCTTTTTGCATAATTGGAATGTTATTTATAGAAGCGTAGTTTTCTATTTCTTCTATGCGGCCCATTTGCCCTCTTTTTTTAGCTTTGCAATTGTTTGGTTATGCTCACTCATTGTTTTTGTAAAATAAACTTTTTTATTGGTATCAGCTACAAAATAGTAGTAATCACTTGAGGCTGGTTCTAATGTGGCCTTTATTGATGTTATTCCAAAATTTGATATAGGGCCTACTGGCAATCCTTTCATTGTTACGCATCTTGTATTATATCCGTTACAATCGTTTAACTCAGCTTTGGTTAGTGACTGGGTTAAATCTTTTTTTGCAGCGTAATATGTTGTAACATCACTTCCTAGGGACATATTAATTTTTAATCTATTATAGAAGACGCTAGCGACTAGGGCTCTATCTTCGGCAGTTACGCCTTCTTGCTCTATTAGCGAAGCAAGTGTGAATAGTGCATGTACGCTATATGTTGGATTTTGAGTTAATTTTTCTTTATAGGGTGCTAATTTGTCACTTGTATTTTTTAACATTTTTTTTACAATTGTTTCAGCGCTTAGTGTTTTTTCATCGAAATAATAAGTATCTGGAAACAGGTATCCTTCTAGTGGATAATATATTTTTTCATTATAAATACTGTCACTTAAAAACCAGTAATCTTTTTGAATTGCTTTTATAAACTCTTTATCAGTTACTTTATTTATAAATTCATCCGCACTTATGTTGGTTTTTTCTTCAATAATTTTTGCAATTTTTCTAATATTTAGTCCTTCTCTAAATGTTATTTTTATGGTATTAATTTTTTGATTTTTTTCATCACTTAGTGTTTTTACTATTTCTTTAACGTTCATTGTTTCATTTAGTTCATAATCGCCAGCGGTTAATGATTTTGGTGAGTTCAGTTTTAGATATATTTTATAAAATGTAACTGATTTTATTAGGTTTTGTTTTTTTAATTTATCAGCTATTTTATAATAGTTTTCACCTTTTTCAATAGTTATTAGTTTCGGATCATTATTTGAACTAACAGGGCCTATTTTAACTATATATAAGCCAATGACTCCAGCTACTATGAATATTATTAAGAATAGTAAAAAGAGTAAGAATTTACTCCATGAAAATCTACGAACTGTTTTCAAAGTAAAGACCTACTCTAATTTAAGCATTGTCAGCAGGACTACTAGCTGATTCTATTTGAGCTTGCATTTCATTTAAAATTGTTTCAATTATTTTCCATTCTTTGTCAGTTTCAATTGGTTGTAGTGGTAGTGCGGCAAATTCATTATTTTCATCTTGTTTTAAATCTTCCGGATTATAAATTGAAGCATATACTTTAGTATTTCCTTCATCATCAATAGAATGATCAGTATAAACTATATAGTGTTTTTTGGTCTCAGGTGATTCGAATAAAAATAGTGCTTCACAGTCTAATTGTCTTCCTTCATCATCAATCGCTTTAAATTTTACAACTTCATTATTTTCCATATTTTCCACCCTTTCTCTTATCTAAATATGTTTGTAAAATAATATTAGCAGCTAAACTGTCTATTTTTTGTTTTCTTTTTTTTCTAGACATATCTGCTTTTATCATATACCCAGAGGCTTCTTTTGTAGAAAGTCTTTCATCTTGAAGTTCTACTTCAATTTTAAAATTTTCTTCTAAAAGTTTTTTAAATTCTAATGTTTCTAAAGCTCTAGGCCCCTCTGAACCATTCATATTTTTAGGATATCCTAATATGAATTTTTCAATGGGTTCTTTTTCTGTAATAGTAGCTAATGCTTTAATTGCTTTGTCATAATCTTTTTCATCAAAGTGAACTACGCCATATGTCGTCGCAACTGTTTTGGTTAAATCTGAAATAGATATTCCAAGCGAACGTGTCCCTAAATCTAGTCCTAAATACTTCAATTAACCACCCTCTATTACTTTACAAGAAAATTATACCATTTATTTTTACTTTTGTATAGTTTTATTTGTCTTTTTAGTTATTTTGATATATAGTAATATTCTCCAAAGACTTACATTTTTTGATAATGTGTAAATGTGCTATAATATGAGTGGTGGTAGTATGAAAAAAAGAAGGCTAAAGAAAAAGCCAATTATTGTTTTAAGTATTTTTCTTTTATCTTTGATTTTTATATTTATTATTTTTAAATTATATAAGCATTATACAAGTTATGAGTATAAGCTTGGTAAAACAGGCTATAGTGAAGAGGAAATTTCTGATATTATTAAGCTTGATAAAAAATATGTTAATTATGCTTTAAAAAAATATGATAAGCATCTTATACATCTTGCTAATGAAAAATATTTAATTTGGCCTAAATATGATAATTATGTTTCTTTTATTAATAAAAATTATAAGAATAAAAAAGTTGATTATTCTTATGTTGTTTCTAAGGTTAATACTAAAACTAATTATGATTATTACACTCATACTTCTGAAACTGATATGGATAAAGGATATGGAATACTTGTAAATAAGTACTATAGGCTTCCTGATAAATACAGTCCTAGTGACATTGTATCTATGAGTAGTAGTTATGCTTACCCTAATAATAGTATTAGAAGTGAGGTCTATGAGGCGTTTAAAGAGATGTCTAAAGCTGCTAAAGAAGATAAGATTACTTTAATCGTCAATTCGTCTTATAGAGATTATAATTCTCAGAAAAGGATTTATGAAGAATATGAGGATAAAAAAGGGCAGCAATATGCTGATGCAACCGCAGCAAGGCCTGGGTACTCTGAACATCAAACTGGGCTTGCTTTGGATATATTTACTCCCGGTTCTAATATGAAGTCTTTTGAAAATACTGATGCATTTAAATGGCTTAGTAAAAACGCTTATAAGTATGGATTTATTTTAAGATATCCTAAAGATAAAGAAGACATTACTGGTTACGCTTATGAGTCTTGGCATTACCGCTATTTGGGAAAAAATTTAGCTAAGAAAGTATTTGATAGTAATTTAACTTTTGATGAGTATTATGCATATTATTTAGATAAGTAGGGATTATATGAAGAAAAGAAAATTAAAGAAGGAACCATTAATATTTTTATTTGTAATTGCATGTATTTTAGTATATTATCTTAATTTTAGGTCTAAACCTGTTGATAAAAGCTTATCTAGCTTAGGATATAGCTCTAAGGAAGTGTCTATTGTAATGAAAAATGTTTCTAAAAATGATTATAAGTTTATTAAAAAATATGATGATTCTATTATAAATATAATTAGTTCAAGGGATTATAAAAAGGAAAATTTTAAAAAATATTTGGATTATTATGAAAAGAATACGGATTCTGATATCAATGATATTATTACAATTATTAATTCTGATTATGATCTTATGAAATATAAAGCTTCTTCTTTATTAGCTTCTCTTGTAAAAGAAAAATATTATATTTATAAAAATACAGCTCGTTATTTAGACTATACTAAAGAAAAAGATGTTTCTAAAATAATTTCAATAGTTAATTCTAAAGCTGATTATGAATTTTATACTAATACTTCAGTTTCTAATATTGACGATGGTAATTTAGTTTTGGTAAATAAGTTTTATCATCTGCCTGATAAATATGAGCCAAATGATTTGGTAACTTTAACTTCTAAATATAATCAAGGAGCTAATAGTAAATTACGAAAAGAAGCTGCTGATGCTTTTATGAAAATGGTTGATGGGGCTATGCTTGATAATATTATTTTGAAAAACTCTTCAGCTTATAGGAGTTATGATTATCAAGTTAGTTTATATGAAAGATATGTTAAAAGGGATGGTAAAGAAAAAGCTGATATTTATTCGGCAAGGCCTGGGTACTCTGAACATCAAACTGGATTATGCACTGATATTAATACGATAGATTCCAGTTTTGCGAATACTAAAGAAGCTAAATGGCTTAAAGATAATGCTTATAAATATGGGTTTATTTTGCGATTTCCTAAAGATAAAGAAAATATTACTGGTTATAAATATGAGCCATGGCATTATAGGTATGTTGGTGAAAAGATAGCTAAAATTATTTATGATGAAGATTTAACTTTAGAAGAATATTATGCTTATTATGTTGAAAAGTAGATTTAATCTACTTTTTTTGTTTAAAAAAAGACTTCACTTAATAGTGAAAGTCCTAATTTAGTCAGCACCATGTATAGAGCGTTTGGGGTTTGCGCTGACTAAAATCATAAACCCCAGTAAGAGAACTATTTATTAATAATTCTCTTCTTTGGAGTCTAAGATATTTTTACTTGTTTTGCTTCTTCTAAATATTTTGCAAGTCTTTCATCTGATTTTTTTATGTTTATTTCTTTAGAAAAGTCCATATTTGAATATCTTTCTCCTTGAAGTGATAGGATAAATCCTAACATTTCATCTGAGCTTTTTATTTTACCATTTACGTAACATACAGGCACTTCTACGCTTTCATTTTCTTTGTTTTCATAATCATCTAAGTGATTATCTAATACTTTTAAAGCGGTTACATGCACTTTGTAGTACTCAATTTTTGTTTTTTCACTTTTAACTATATCTTCTAGATTTTTATCTAACAAATTATTTGTTAGAGTGATAAAGTCATTCAAATATAAGGCGTAATAATATGATGTGATTTTTACTGTTTGACATGACTCACCGTTGTTATCTACTGTTCCTAATATCTCATAATTTAAATTATCTAAATATCTTTTTTCAACTTTTTTTACTAATTCTTCTTGCTCTTTTACATAGTTTTCTAGGTTGTATTTTTTTATCAATTTATCTTCCGGTTTGTTCCTTAGATAGGAATTCGGACCAACCGGTATATGAACATTAGGTACATTTTCTCCGATTATTTTTGTAAATTTTTCATATGTCAAATCTGTACTTATTATATCGCTTGTCACATTTTCTGTTTTTTCATTTAACTCTTTATTAGTATAAGTTTCTTTTATTTTATTTAGCCTTTTGGTACTTACTAATATAGTAGCAAGCACCAAAACAACTAATATAATGATTATTATGTATGTCTTTTTCTTCAAATTATCACTCCTTAACACTG
>CAMNJS010000014.1 GCA_946541645.1 uncultured Bacillota bacterium
AGATTTAGCTCTTACTTTGAGTGTTTCCATGATTTATTCCTCCTTTTACACTTAAATGTATGCAAAAGAGTAAAGAAAAATGCTAAATTATTTACAAAAATATAAAAATAAACTATAATTAATCTAGTTGTATTAAACCTGAAAAGGGGGGAAAACATGAATAAATTAAGAACAAACATCAATCTTAAAGATGATGAAACTCGTGCCATATATTTTCATGACATGGCAGAAGATTCACGAGAACTAGAACTTTTATTAAATACTTGTTACAATTATGGAATAATCCCTATATATGCTAGCAAAGGGAGAGAAAAAGAAAAACCAGCATACATAATTTTGAAAACAGAAAAAAAATATTTAGAAAATATAGGAATGCTCATAGACCTAGTTAAAGAAATACCAAACAGTGAGTTTAATATAAAAAGTAATAATGAAATAATATATACAGAATTATCATGCGATAGCATAGATGGCAAGCAACTATTTACTAGAATAAAAGATATTATAGAAGAAAGCATAATTGAAAATAATAGAACATATAATTATACAATAATGAATACAGTCTATAATATTGCAAATATCATAAATGAAGTAACAGAGTCAAATATCATTTTTGCAACAGACAAAACATTATTCACGCAAGGCAAATTTTTATTGTCAATATATAAAGAAAAACAACAAAACAAAATAAATACAAAAAAAGCGGACGACGTTTTAGAAGTTATAGATAGACTAAAGAACAAAGCAACACTAAACATTCCAACAGTTTTCTTCTGCAGCTTTGATGAACTCCGAAATTTTTATTTTGAACTTGATGAAATCGTCTACAGTATTGATATAGAAGGAGAAAACAATGAATAATAATTTAAAGAGAAGTATAATTTTAGAACACTATCAAAGCCCTCATAACAAAGGCCTCATAGAAGATGACACATACCTAAAAACAAATATGAATAACGAAAGCTGCATTGACGAATTAAACATAATGCTAAAGGTCGAAAATGATATAATAAAGGATATAAAATTTGATGGTGAAGCTTGTGCACTATGTATCTCATCAGCATCAATAATGACAGACACTCTAATAGGAAAAAATATAAAAGAAGTAGAAAATATTTTACACAATTTTTTAAATATGGCTACCGAAAAAGAATATGATCCAAACGTCTTAGAAGAGGCAGTCGTATATGACGAGGTTTCAAAAACCCCAAATAGGGAAAAGTGCGTTCTGTTATCATGGTGGGGAATAGAAAAACTATTAAATGAAATAAAAGCTAAATAAAGCTTTTTATTTTGAAAAATAATAGTATAATATTAGGAGGTGAAGAAAATGACAAGAAATCTAGGACTGAACGAAAAAAAAATTATCGAGATTTCAAAAGAAAAAAATGAACCAAAATGGATGACAGACTTTAGATTAAATGCGTATAAAACGTTTACTGAAACACCAAATCCAAATTTTGGCCCAGAGCTAGATATAGACTTTGATTCAATAAACTACTATAAAAAAGTTTCCGATAAAGCGGAAAACAATTGGGACAAAGTTGCTTGCCCGATAAAAGATACATTCGAAGACCTTGGCTTAATTGACGCTGAGAAAAAATATCTAGGAGGCATAGGAGCCCAATATGAAAGCGAAGTTGTTTATCATAATATGATGCAAGAACTAGAAGAAAAAGGCGTCATTTTCTGCAGTACCGATGATGGATTAAAAAATCATCCTGAAATATTTAAAAAATATTTTAATAACCTAGTAAAATATGATGAAAATAAATATACAGCCTTAAACGGAGCGGTTTGGAGCGGCGGCACATTTATATATGTTCCCCCACATACAACAATCGATAGACCACTCCAAAGTTATTTTAGAATAAATTCAAAAAACATGGGACAATTTGAAAGAACACTAATTATAGTAGATGACGACAGCCATCTGCATTATATGGAAGGATGCACGGCAGTTTATCATACAGTAGATGCCTTACATGCGGCTGTAGTTGAAATATACGTTGGAAAAAATTCTAGCTGCAGATATACGACGATTCAAAACTGGGCAGATAACGTATATAATTTAGTAACAAAAAGAGCCATAGTTGAAGAAAGTGGCAAAATGGAATGGATAGATGGAAACATTGGTTCTAAGACAAACATGAAATATCCATCTTGCATTTTAAAAGGCAAAGGAGCCATAGGAAACTGCATATCAATAGCCGTCGCCTCAAAAGAGCAAATTCAAGATGCGGGGGCAAAAATGATACACCTAGCCCCTGATACCACCAGTAAAATAATAAGTAAATCAATAGCTGCAAACGGAGGAACCTCTAACTACCGAGGTACAGTAAAAATAAACAAAAATGCTAAAAACTCGAAAAGTATCATAAAATGTGATACAATAATACTAGACGATAAATCCAAAAGCGATACAATCCCCAAGAACATTGTTGAAAATAATTCATCTTACCTTGAACACGAAGCAACAGTATCAAAACTTGATGAAGAAAAATTGTTTTATTTAATGAGCAGAGGCCTAGACGAAGAAAAAGCAAAAGAATTACTTATAATTGGATTTATAGACGAATTTAGAGAAAACCTTCCAATGGAATATGCGGTAGAATTGAGTAGGCTACTGAAAAATTATTTTTAAAAAGAAAAAGGGTGAAAATATGGATAATATAGAAGTTTTAGATATGGGAAAAAAAGAAAAAAGAAAGCCAAAAACCTTAATAATTATAACCATCATAATTATATTAATATTAGCTGCAGTATATTTTCTAATTACAAGTAATAATTCAAACAAACATCTAGAAGAGAAATTAGAAAAAGCAAGCATAGATTATTTTGAAAAATATATGAGCACAAATGATAGTGCATCAAGCTACGTTGTAACTCTAGAAATGTTAAGAGAAGCTAACAATCAAGGAGAAACATACGATTTAAAAGGATTAGAAAAATGTAAAAATCAATCTACACTATCCAGAATAACTATAAATTATAATAATGGAAAACCAAAAAAAGTAGAAGTTGAGTTAAATTGTTAAAAACTTAACTTCTTTATTTTTGTCAAATTAAATAGCACGAAAAACCCCAAAATTAGCCATACAAATTGCCAAAATACAATAAATAAAATAAAAAAAATAAGGAAAACCTTCATTTGCACGCGCTAAAAAAACATAGTATATTAACTCGCGGAAAGGAGAAAAATATGTTAAATCAAGTAGTTTTAGTAGGTCGTCTAATCGGTGATCCAGAATTATATCAAACAGAAACAGGAAAGAAAGTTGCACGCTTGGTATTAGCCGTTCCAAGATCATATAAAAATTCTAACGGAGAATACGAAACAGACTTTATAAGCTGCAAACTCTGGCAAGTAGTTGCCCAAAACACCACCGAATACTGTAAAAAAGGTGACTTAATCGGCTTACGCGGTCGTTTAGAAACATATGCTTACGAAACCGAGGAAGGCAAAAAATACTTAATTGAAGTAGTAGCCGACAAAGTGACCTTTTTATCAAGCAAAAAAGCAGATTAATTCTGCTTTTTAAAATCCTTATAAAAAATATCATCAGGTTTTAAATTAAATATACCTGCAATTTTAATAGCCATCTTATAAGAAAGCGTCCTCTTATTATTTTCTATTTGCCAGTAAAAAGGTTTGCTAACTTTTAACTGCTCGGCCATATATGCACACGTATACTTGTTCTTTTTCCTAAGTTTTGCTAGTTTTTCCATAGAGCCTCCCAACTAATTATATATTAACAAGTAGTTAAATTCAATGGGAAATATCACAAAAAGTTAACTTTGATGTATAAAAAAATAAAAATTGCTATAATCTAGCTAATGAAAGGGTAACTGTGGTTATATGATGGGTCAGAGGTTAAAAGAAGCAAGAACAAATGCTGGTATAACACAAACAGAACTTGCAAAAATGATTGGCGTAAAAGCAGCCGAAATTTCGCAATACGAATCAGACAAACGTACACCAAGATGGAACGTATTTATAAAAATATTAGACAAATTAAATATATCAGCCGACAAAATTCTCGGCAGAGAAATAACAGTTGTAAGTGATGAAGAAGATTATACCGTAAAGTTAGCTAAAAAAGACCTCCAAATAATTGAAACAATTAAGAACTACCCAAAATTATATAAGCTACTGACAAATGACCCAAATAGAAATATCAAAGTAATAAATAATAATCTAAAGGAAGTTTTCCCAGAATAGTTCGCCAAGAACTATTTTTTTTACCGAAAAAATAGTATAATTAAAATGGAGGAAAAGATATGGATATACTAGAAATAATTGAAAAAAAAGAGAAAAATGAAAAGCTCTCAAAAGAAGAACTAGAATTTACCATAAAAGGTTTTTTAGATGGGACTATTAAAGACTATCAAATGTCCGCTTTTTTAACAGAAATAGATTTACTTGGCCTAACTGAAGAAGAAACGATAAATTTAACAAACATTATGTTAAATAGTGGCGATAAAATAAAACTAGATATTAAACCATTAGCTGATAAACACTCAACAGGAGGTGTAGGTGATAAAACAACGCTAATTGTCGCCCCTTTAGTGGCATCACTAGGCGTAAATGTCGCCAAAATGAGTGGTAGAGGCTTAGGCCATACCGGAGGCACAATTGATAAATTAGAATCTATAAAAGGATTTAAAACTGAGATGACTTTGAGTGAGTTTGAAAATCAAGTAAAAAAAATTGGCATCGCTCTAGTTGGCCAAATGGGAAACTTAGTTCCCGCCGATAAAAAAATATACGCGCTAAGGGATGTTACTGGCACTGTTGATTCAATTCCCCTTATTGCTTCAAGTGTCATGAGTAAAAAACTAGCAAGCGGAGCTGATACTATAGTTTTAGATTTAAAAGTAGGAAAAGGCGCCCTAGTTGAAAATTTAGAAGAAGCTAAGGAACTTGGAAATTTAATGGTGAAAATTGGAAATATGAATGGTAAAAACACCGCTTGCCTTTTGAGCAATATGGATCAGCCCTTAGGTTATGCAGTAGGCAATTCTCTAGAAGTAATTGAAAGTATTGAAACCTTAAAGGGAAACGGGCCAGAAGATTTAAATGAACTAGTAATAAGATTAAGCTCATTAATGGTTTGCCTAAGCAAAAATATTAAATTAGAAGAAGCTACCAAAAAGGTAAAAGAAAATCTTTATAACGGAAAAGGATATGAAAAATTTAAACAATGGATAGAAGCCCAAGGAGGAGATTTAAATACCTTAAAAGTAGCGTCGAAAACCCAGGATATTCTAGCAGATAAAGATGGGTACATAAGTAAAATAGATGCCTTAAAAATAGGAAAACTAGCGCGCGCGTTAGGTGCGGGAAGACTTACAAAAGAAGATAAAATAAATCATGAAGTAGGAATCATTTTAAACAAAAAAGTTGGGGATAAAGTAAATAAAGGCGAAAAACTATTAACTGTATATTATGAAAATAAGCAAGTTAGTGAAGAAGAAATTTTAAACTGCTATGAAATAACGGAAAAATATACAAAAAAACCAAATATTATAATAGAAATGATTAAGTAGGTGTAATATGGCCATAACAAAGACAAAATTTATAAACTATATAAGGTGTCCAAGATATGCTAGCCTTGATAATATAAAAAAAGATAAATTAGATAGTATTGTTACCATAGAAGAATATAAAGAAGAAGAAAAACAAAATCAAATAGAAGAAATATTGGGAAATATGTTTGATGAAAACGGCCAAGACTTAATAGATATTACAAACGAGCATCTAGAAACAATGCTGCCATATTATAACGAGGTAGAGCTTTTAGCTGGACACCTTGCTCCAAAATATTTTGATGGAACATTTAAATATTCAAAACAAACATATAATCAAGAAAGCTTTGATTGCCTAATAAATAATATAAGATACATCTGTTATGTCGACATCTATAATGAGACAAAAGATGGACTTAATATAATCGAAGCCAAAGCAACAACAACAAAAAAATACCTAGAACTAGGAACCAAAGAAAATTCAATATTTCAAAAAGATGAAAAAGGAATATACCGGTTACTAGAAGATTTAAATCTAAAAATTGAAGACTATATGCCAGAAGAAACCTATGAAAAACAAAGAGCTAAGCTTTTTGATAAATATACAGGCCCGGGCCACTATGTATACGATTTAGCTGTTCAAAGATATATAATTGAAAATGATTTAATACAAAATAATGACAACCGAAAAGTTAAATATTATTTAGCGGTTTTAAACAGTAAATATATATTTGATGGTACATATGAAAATGAAATGCCTCAATATAATGAAATAGACGGAGAAGACATAATTTCATATATTGACATGACAAGCGTAACTGAAAATATGATGGATAAAATAGCCTTAGATGCAAAAAGAATCGAAGATTACGTAAATGATCTTCATGCCGATCCTGTTGCTCTAGGACCCCACTGTGAATACAAAAAAGTTACAAAATGCAAATACTGCAAAATATGTTGGAGTATCCTACCTAAAAAGCATTCAATCCTAAGCTATATGGATAACCATCATGGATTTACCAAAGATGGAGTTAAATATTCAACATTTGACCTAATAAATGAAGGAAAAGTAAGTATGCTAGATATTGATGAAACATATATGACAAGAGAGAAAAACAAAATTCAAAGAAAAGCCTTAGAAACGGACACCCCATATATGAATAAGAAAAAAATAATTGATGGAATAAAACAAATAGAATATCCAATTTATCACCTAGACTTTGAAACTTTTCCGTGCCCGCTGCCTAGATACAAAGGCGAAAAACCTTATACACAATCAGTATTTCAATTTTCTCTTCACATCGAAAAAGAACCTGGGAAATGTGATAAAGAAAAAGACCACTACGGATATTTAGCGATAGATCATAAAGATCATCGCGAAGAGCTTATTAAGTTGATGTGCAGCTTGATCAAAGAAGGAACCGTACTAGTATATAATGACTCATTTGAAAAAAGTCGAATAAAAGAACTTTCAGAAATTTTTATAGATTATAAAAATCAGTTATTAAAAATAAATTCCCAAATATTTGATTTAATGAATATTGTTAAAACAAGAAGCAAAATGTATGAAGAGTTAGGCTATGATAAGGAAGAAGCAAAAATGATAAACTACTATAATCCTGCGATGGATGGATCATACTCAATAAAAAAAGTTTTACCTATTTTTTCAAACCTAACATATCAAGGCATGGAAGTTGCAAATGGTGTGGAAGCCTTGGTCACATACGCGAGATTTCCTAAAATGAACAAATTAGACTATGATCACAAATACCAAAAACTAGTTGAATACTGTCAGCAAGACACATATGCCATGTATAAAGTATTAGAAGGGCTAAAAAAAGCTGTTAAATAATTGAAAAGTTAAAAATATAATGCTATAATTTTACTGTAAAATAATTGCTAGTTTAGCAAAAAAAGGAGGAAAAGAAGTATGTTTTGTCCAAAATGTGGCACGAAAAATGAAGAAGAAAGTAAATTTTGCACAAGTTGTGGAGAAAAATTAAATTATTCAGAAAACGAAAAAATAAGTAAACCTAATCCAAACTATCAAGCAAATCAAGGAGGAGTTAGAAAAAACTTAAAAAATAAAGCCAGAATAAAGATAAATGGTTCATTTATTGGCGCAACAGCAATTTATATAATTGTTTGTTTAGCGATAGGCGCAGCTTTTGGCAAGCCAGCAAACATTAATGAAATGGATTTTAAAACTCTAGAGTTCATTGGTAACATTATAACTATAATTATAGGAACCGTATTTGGTTATGGGCTCTTATCAGCATGCTTTAAAACATTACGTGGAAAAGAAGTGACATTTTCAGAAATATTTATCGAGCCATTTAACCATATGAAAGAGATGGGTTATATTTTATTACTTATCTTCATCTGCTTTTTAGCTGGCGTTGTTTCTGGATTTCTAATGGTTATACCACTTATAGGACTGGTAGTATTTGCAGCTTTAATAGTAGCTTTAGCTTATTATGCACCTGTTTTAACAACATTTGAAATGATTTTAATTGATCAAGAAAACAAATCAGAATTAAGCTTTCCTGATACATTTAAAAGAGCTTTAGATATTACAAAAGGCCATAGAGCAGAGTACTATGGAACCTTATTTAGCTTTGCTGGATGGGCCCTACTAATAATTCCAACATTTGGCATTATTCTAATATGGTTATTACCATATATTCAGCTTACAATGACTAATCTTTATCGCAAATGGATTGGCGAAGAAACATTTGAAACAAATTTAACAGGGCTAAGCAATGGAACAGTGATAGGTATATCATTAGGGGGATTTGGCTGCTTATTTGTTATCGGAATTACAATTCTATTTTTAGCCCTAGGAGCGCTAATCGGAGTCTCAGGCACATTTGATTTTGATGATATAATTAATAGAATTGAAGAAAGCAGAAACCAAGGAAATTACGACATTCATATAAACGAATATTTAAATGACATGAATATTAATCTAAAATAAGCAAACCAATGCTTATTTTTTGTGTTAAATAATGTCAAATATTAAAGAATTAGTTGTCTTGAAAAAATAAAAGCTATATAATTTTACTATAGGGGAGCGTGATAAAATGTTATATCCATCAATTGATTCATTGTTAAAAAAGGTTAATTCCAAATATTTATTAGTAAATATAGCCGCTAAAAGAGCAAAAGAAATGGAAAAGACCGAGCATTATCAAATAAAAGAAAACGAATATAAATCAGCAAAAGATATCGGTAAAGCTTTAGAAGAAATAAAACAAGGATTAATTCATATAAAAGAAGAATAAATCAGCTATTTATAGTTGATTTTTTAACCTATTTATGATAAATTATTAGAAGTCGGAGGGATACCATGAAAATATTATTAATTATTGTATCAATTTTATTAATCGCAATTGTTCTTTTGCAAAGCGGTAAAGCTGTAAGCCCATCAAGCAGTATTTTAGGTGGAAATGACGAGCTATTTGCCCATCGAAAAGAACGTGGTGGTGAACTTTTTATAACAAGACTTACTGCCGTATTAGGTGCAATATTTTTTATTATATGTATAGTAATGCAATATATCGATTAAAAAAACAATAAAAATAGGTCATATCCTATTTTTTTTTGCCATTTTTTGATATAATTAATTAAGGTGGGATATATGAACATTTACAGTTTAAGAAGAAAAGATTTAGAAAATTATTTTGAAAATATTGGACAGAAAAAATTTAAAGCAGTCCAAGTTTATGAATGGCTATATAAAAAGAAAGTAACATCATTTGCTAGTATGAGTAACATAAAAAAAGAAATAATTCAAAAGCTAGAAGAAGACTTCGAAATAGCCACCCCAGAAATAATTAAAATTCAAAACGGAAAAGATGTTCATAAATTCCTATTTAACATGCAAGACGGCGAAAAAATAGAGGCCGTCTTAATGAATCACGACTATGGGAACAGCTTATGCGTTTCAACACAAGTTGGATGCAATATGGGATGTGCCTTTTGTGAAAGCGGAAGGTTAAAAAAAAGAAGAAATCTAACTGCAGATGAAATGGTTACTCAAATATTGCTAGTTGAAGCTGAATTAAATATTAGAATATCGCACGTTGTTTTAATGGGGATTGGTGAACCATTTGATAATTATGACAATGTTATGAAGTTTATTGATATTATAAATGACGATAATGGCCTTGGAATTGGAGCTAGGCATATCACCGTTTCAACATGTGGCATAGTACCTAAAATAAGAGAATTTTCAAAAGAAAAAAGACAAGTAAATCTTGCAATATCTCTGCACGCCCCAAATGATGAACTTAGAAATAAACTTATGAAAATTAATTTAGCTTATCCCATAAAAGAAGTAATCGGAGCTGTAAAAGATTATTTAAAAGTAAATAACCGAAAAGTAACATTTGAATATATAATGCTAAAAGGTGTAAACGATAAAGAAAAACACGCGATAGAACTCGCTAACCTTTTGAAAGGACTAACCTGTTACGTTAATTTAATTCCATACAATGAAACAAGCCACATAGAGTTTAAAAAGACAGAAAACAAAGATATTATGAGGTTTTATGACATACTTAAAAAAAATAAAATAAACGTAACTGTTAGACGAGAATTTGGTAGTGAAGTAGAAGCCGCTTGCGGACAATTAAGATCAAATTACAAGGAGGAAAAGTAATGGAATATTCATATTTGACTGACCCAGGAAAAGTTAGAAATCATAATGAAGACAGCGTGACAATTGTTAAAAATAAAGGAGATGACATCTTACTAGCTGTAGCTGACGGAATGGGCGGACACAAAGGCGGTGAAATTGCCTCATCAATAGCTATAACTCACATTGGGAAGAGATTTATGGATACCTCAAGCGTTGGTACTAAAGAAGACGCAATAAACTTTTTAAAAGAAATAGTTAGTGAAGCCAACATGCTTTTATATAAATATACAGAAGATAATCCCGACAGCACGGGAATGGGAACAACTTTAGTTATGGCCCTTTTAACAAAAGACTTTTTGCTTTATGGAAATATAGGAGATTCATCAGGATACGCGATTAAAAATAAAAAATTACATAAAATAACAAATGACCATACATTAGTTAATTTACTAGTTAAATCAGGAGAATTAAGCCTTGAAGAAGCCAAAAATCACCCACGAAAAAACGTCTTAATGAGAGCTTTAGGCGCTAATATCACAGTTGAAATGGATGTTTTTGACGTTGAAAAAGACATCGAGGGGATATTCCTATGTAGTGACGGATTAACAAATATGTTAGATGATGAACAAATAGAACTAGTTTTAGATAGTAATTTATCAGCTGATGACAAAATGCAAAAGCTTATAAATAAAGCAAACAACAGAGGCGGAACAGATAATATTTCAGTAGCTTATTTAAAAAAGGAGGATAACGAATGATAACAAGGGGACAAATGATAAATGAAAGATATGAAATAATTAGATCAATTGGAGAAGGCGGAATGGCTAATGTATACCTAGCCTTAGATACCATTTTAAATAGAAAAGTAGCCGTTAAAATATTAAGAGGAGACCTTGCTGAAGATGAAAAATTTGTAAGACGTTTTCAAAGAGAAGCAATTTCTGCTAGCTCACTAAACGATCCAAATATAGTCGAAGTATATGACGTTGGAGAAGATGATGGAAAGTATTTCATAGTTATGGAATATGTTGAAGGAAAAACCTTAAAACAACTAATTAAAAAAAGAGGAAACTTAACACTACCAGAAGTTGTAGATATCATGCTGCAGCTAACATCAGCCATCGCACATGCTCACGAAAGTTATATAATTCATAGAGACATAAAACCACAAAACGTTGTTATATTAGAAGATGGCAGAGTAAAGATAATGGACTTTGGAATTGCTGTGGCGTTAAATGCTGGTGAACTTACCCAAACTAATAGTGTTATGGGAACAGTTTATTACATACCACCAGAGCAAGCCAACGGTGGAGCTGCTAACATTAAAAGTGATATATATTCATTAGGAATATTAATGTATGAACTTGTCACAGGGCACGTGCCATTCAAAGGCGAAAATCCTGTAGAAGTAGCTATTAAACACATGAATGAAGAAATTCCAAGTATATGCGAATACGACCCTGATATGCCACAGTCAATTGAAAACATAATCTTAAAAGCAGCAGCTAAAAATCCTAAAAACAGATATGCTTCTGCAAACGAAATGCATGAGGATTTGAAAACCGCTTTAAACGAAGAAAGATTTAATGAACCAAAAGTTATATATGAATATAAGGAAAAAAACTTTGACGATGATCTTTCTATAGAAACGCCAAGACGTGGAAGAACAGTAAGAAATGCCGAACAAACAGAGGAAAAAAATGAAAAGAAAGTTAACAAAGCAATCATTATTTTAGGAAGCATCATCGCTGTTTTAGGTTTAATTGCCAGTTTCCTATTCTTTGTATATCCGAATATAGCTAAAAATAAATCAGCACGCATACCCGATGTTGGAGACATGACAGTAAAACAAGCAAAAACTATTTTAGAAGATAAAGGATTTACCGTTAATAAAAAAACTAAAAAAGAAAACAGTGAAGACATAGAAGAGGGAAAAGTTATTGGAACAGATCCTAAAATAGGCAAAAGCATTAAAATAAGCAATAAAATAACCTTAATAATTTCAAAGGGAAGTCAAAAAATAGTAATAGAAGACTATAAAGGACAAAACTATGAAAAAATAAAAGAAAAATTAGAAGACGCTGGAATAAACGTTATTACTGAAAGTAAAGATGTTTCATCAAATGATAACGTTAAAGAAGACACCATAATTGAGCAAAGTGTTAAACCTGGAGAAAAGCTTGGCAAAGGCGATACAATTACCCTAACAATTCCAAACCTATACATAAGCTATCCAAACTTTACCGACGGAACATATACAGTTGAAGACATAAAAAAATTCTGCACAGATAATGGACTTACCCTTGATATAACATATGTAGAAGATGAAAAAGCCAAAAATGGTGATATTACGTATCAAAACATGACATCCGGTTCTAAAGTCTCAAAAGGTGCAAACCTTAGAATAAAAGTCGTACAAAATAAAGAAAAAATTCCAACTGATGAAACTGAAATAGTTGACACCAGCAATGTTGGAGAAAAAACCGAATAATGATAGGAAAAATAATAAAACAAATTAGTAACGACTACACTGTAAAAACAGACACTATTCATATATGCAAAGCCAGAGGAAAATTCAGAGACATGAAAATAACACCATTAGTTGGAGATAATGTAAAAATTAGTGATGATAACTACATATTGGAAATTATGCCACGCAAAAATGAACTAAGAAGGCCACCAATTGCCAATATAGATGAAGCTATAATAATAACAAGCCTAAAAAAGCCTGACTTTTCCTCTAATCTACTAGACAAATTATTAACAATTATTGAGTTTAATAATATTAAACCAGTTATAATTTTTACAAAACAAGATCTACTAGATGAAACCGAGTTACAAAAATTCAAACAATATATAGATTATTATAAAAAAATAGGCTATGAAGTTTATATGAATGATGAACTAACTAAAATAAAAAAAATATTTAAAAACAAAATAAGTGTTTTTACAGGGCAAAGCGGAGCAGGAAAGTCAACATTATTAAACAAATTAGATAAAACATTAAATCTAAAAACAAATGAAATTTCACAAGCTTTAAATCGTGGAAAACATACAACTAGACATACAGAATTACTAGAAATAGAAGGTGGGCTAGTAGCCGATACCCCAGGCTTTTCGGCTATCGATTTTAATGACATGACAAAAGATGATATTAAAGATAATTTTATTGAATTTAGTAATTACCGCAGTGAATGTGAGTTTAGAAATTGCACACATACACACGAGAAAAAATGTAAAGTAAAAGAAAAAGTAGAAGATGGAACTATTCTTAAAAGTAGATATGAAAACTATATAAAATTTATAAGTAGGTGATCAATATGAAAATTGCTGGCTCATTTTTAAAAATACAAGAAGATAAAGAAAAAATAGACAAATTAAACGAAGCTGTAGATCAAATACACTTTGATGTTATGGACGGTCAATTTACTGAAAAAGCAACTATAGATTTAAAAACAATATCTAAAAATGTAACAGAAATCACAAAACCAATTGACATTCATTTAATGGTTATAGACATCAAAAAATATGTAGATGAAGTGTTAAAATTTGAACCAGCGTACATAACATTTCATATTGAAGCAACTGGTAACCCCCAAAAGTATATTGAATATATAAAAAGTAAAAAAGTACATGTAGGACTTGCAATAGACCCCGAAACAAATTTTGACTATATATATCCATATTTAAAGGATATTGATCTAGCCCTAATAATGTCTGTCCATCCTGGGAAAGGTGGACAAACATTTATTGATATCTCAGATAGAATTGAAAAACTATGTGAATATAGAAAACTTAATAATCTAAAATTTGTTATTGAAGTTGATGGTGGGATAAATAACGAAACAATTAAAAAAATAAAAAAAGCTGACATAGCCGTTGCCGGGTCTTACATTACCGATAGTAACAATTACCAAAATAAAGTAAAATTACTAAGAGGTGAAAAACATGAATAAAAAAGGATTTACACTAGCTGAACTTTTAGGCGTAATAGTCCTCTTAAGTATTGTATCTGTCATAGCTATAACAACAATAGATACAAAGATTAAAGAGGGAAGAGAAAAAACATGCGAAGTTCAAGAAAAAAGCATCATAGAGGCTGCAAAAGCATATACAATAGATAATCCCGATAAACTGCCTGTGGGTGCTCCGTCAGAAATATCTATCAATAAACTAATTAATGATGGGTATTTGGATAAAGATTTTAAAAATCCCATAACTGAAAGAAAATACAACGATGGTAGTATAGTACAAATAAGGCTCATAGATAAAAACTACGTATATAGTGTAGCGTATGCCGAAAATGAAGGCTGCTCATCCAGTGAGGGAGGGGTGCCAATCCCTGTAGACGAATTTACACCAACATTTTCTGAAGATAGTGCCTCAGCAAGCGTTACAATAAATTTTCCTTCTGGCTGTGATAGCCCGTATACCTGTAGCTATACAATTGATAGTGAAACTACTAATGTAACAAGTCCCGAAATCACTCTAAAATTGGGAAAAGAAACTACAATAAAAGCAACAGTTAAAGATACATCGGGGAAAGAAGCATCTAAAAAGGCCACTTTTGAAAGAAAAAACCTATATGTATCATCAAGCGGAAGTGATAAACAAGGAGAAGGATATGGAACAGTAGCAGAGCCTTATGCTACAATATCCAAAGCGTATGAATCCGCAAGTAAAGAGGCAACAATATATTTAATGAGCGATTTAACCGCATCTGCTGAAACAACAATGGGAAGCTCAAAAGAAATTACTCTAACAAGCTGTAAAAAATCAGGGACAACCTGTTCAGATTCAGCAGTATACAAAATAACTAGAGGAAGCGCTCTAACATCGGCAAAAGTTATTAATAATACAAAAGGCACGCTTACCTTAAAAAACATAACAATAGATGGAAACAACGTTGGATCTTCAGCTTCGCTAGTTGGAAATGCCGGAACATTAAATGTAAATAAGGACTCAACTATTACAAAAGGAAATACTACAGGATCAGGTGGCGGAATAACAAGCACAGGAACTTTAAAACTTAACGGAGCAACAATTTCAAAAAACACTAGTGGTAATAGTGGTGGTGGAATTAACATGCAAGGCGGCACTCTAGTTATTAATGAAAATTCATCAATAACAGAAAATACTGCGCAGTCATATGGCGGAGGAATATGCGTATCTGCTGGAACCCAAGCCACAATTAATAATGGTTCTATTTCTAGTAATATAGTAAATTCAGGAATGGGCGGTGGATTACACTGCGGAACAGATACAAAATGCACAATAAAAGCCGGTACTATTAATGGCAATAAAGCAAATGGAACTGATCCAAGCACAGGAAATGGTGGTGGTGTCAGTGCGAATATCAATGCCGAACTAACATATGAAGGCGGAACAATAAGTAATAATACTGCCAGCAGATGGGGAGGCGGAATATTCATATCAGGCTCAAACTCTAACAAAAGTAAGCTAACGATGTCAGGCGGAAATGTCACTAATAATAAATCTATCACTTATGGTGGCGGTGGAATTGAAGTAGACGGTACTGCTAAAATAACTGGAGGTAATATTAACAGCAATCAAATAGATAATTATGATGGAGCTGGTATATACATCGGATCTACAGGCACTCTTGAATTAAATGGTGGAACAATCCAAAACAATACAACCAGCAAGGCTGGCTATGGCGGAGCTGGAATTCACAACCAAGAAGGAACATTTATTTTCACTAAAGGAACTATATCAGCCAATAGTGCACAGTCATATGGTGGTGGCATAAATACAGTTAAAGGAACTACAACCATAAAAGGCGGCACGATTTCAAATAATAGTGTAGTATCTGGCCTTGGTGGTGGAATGCACTGCGGTTCAGGGTCAACATGTAACGTAAATAGTGGAACAATAACAGGAAATAAGGCTGGTGGCACAGTTAAACTAACTGGAAACGGTGCTGGAATAAGCGTATATACAACAGGCACTTTAAACCTTAAAGGTGGAACCATAAGTAAGAATATAGCAAATCGTTTTGGTGGCGGAATTTATGTATATGGAACTGAAACTCAAAAAGGTAACGTGACAATGACCGGCGGTACAATAACCGAAAATGAAGCGACCACAAATGGCGGTGGCGGCATAGAAATAGAAGGAACTGTCACTATGTCTGGCGGCGAAATAAGTAGTAATAAAGCTAAAAGCGGTGGAGGTGTAATGATCGGTGGCTATGGGTCATTTACCCTAAAAGGGGGAAATATTATTAATAATAAGGCAGATGCATCAGGAGCAATATATAATAATGGAACATACAAAGCCGAATCAAAAGGCACACAATACTGTAATGGAAACGGCCAATCTAATATTAATAATAAATGTATATTTTCATAAATATTACATGTCAGCGCGAAAGGAGTGATATAATTATCGCTCCTTTATTGATTTTTATTAAATTAATTCGTATAATTAATATAGTAAAGGAAGTGTATGAAATGAAACAAATAACATGTGACGGAAATGAAGCCTGTGCGAGAGGATCATACTTATTTACAGAACTTGCTGGAATTTATCCAATAACTCCATCAAGTCCTATGCCAAAGCAAATAGATCTTTGGAGTAGTAAAGGCAAAACAAATATTTTCGGTACCGTTCCTAAAGTGGTTGAGATGCAAAGTGAAGCCGGCGCTATAGGCATGTGCCATGGAGCTTTACAAATGGGAACCTTATCTTCAACTTATACAGCCTCTCAAGGCTTACTTTTAATGATACCAAGTATGTATAAAATTGCAGGCGAAATGTGGCCATTTGTTATGCACGTAGCTGCAAGAAGTTTATCAACACATGCCCTAAGTATTTTTGGTGACCACCAAGATATTTATGCTGTAAGACAAACAGGTTTTTGCATGCTTGCTTCATCATCAGTGCAGGATGCACACTATTTAAGTATAATAAGCCATTTATCCGCATTATCATCATCACTTCCGTTTATGCACTTTTTTGACGGATTTAGAACAAGCCACGAAATAAACAAAATAAATATATTAGAAGAAAAAGAAATAAAAAAACTAGTTCCAAATAAAAAAATAACAGAATTTAGAACTAGAGCATTAAATAATGAAAATCCCGTAACAAGAGGAACTAATCAAAATTCAGACATTTATTTTCAAATTACTGAGTCAAGAAACAAGTTTTATAAAGACGTCCCAGAAATAGTTGAAAAATATATGGAAAAAATAAACAAAATAGCGGGAACAGATTATAAACCATTCAACTATTATGGCAGTAAAAAAGCCAAAAAAGTTATCGTTGCTATGGGATCAGTTTGTGAAACAATTAAAGAGACAATTGACTATTTAAAGGACTATGGATTAATAGAAGTCCATCTATATAGACCATTTTCAAAAGAAAAACTATTAAAGGTATTACCTAAAACAGTTAAAAAAATAGCTGTAATAGATAGAACAAAAGAAGCTGGAAGCATTGGAGAGCCTTTATATCTAGATATAAGAGAAGCTTTAAAAGAACAAAAAATTGAAATAGTTGGTGGTCGCTACGGACTATCTAGTAAAGATACTACTCCTGGCATGATTAAAGCCATATATGATATGTTAGATAAGCCAAAAAACAACTTTACGATAGGAATCACTGATGATGTAACAAAACTAAGTATTCCATATAAACCATTAAATTTAAATAACGCAAAAGAAATACTAATATATGGCTATGGCAGTGATGGCATGGTTAGTAGTGCCAAATCACTAATTGATATTTTAAGTAAAGAAAAAATAGTACAAGGATATTTCGAATATGATTCTAAAAAATCAGGCGGAGTAACCGCTAGTAACTTAAGAATATCAGATAGTATTATAAGATCATCATATCTAGTTCAAGAACCAGAATTAATTGTTATTTCCAAAGATAGTTATCCTAAAATATTTGATCCAATATCTAAAATAAAAAAAGGTGGGACACTTCTTATAAATACCAGTAAAAATGATGATCAAATATTAGATCTATTAAACCCATATAAAAGATTTTTAAAACAAAATAAAATAAAATTATACGCAATTGATGCAAATAATATCGCCGAAAGTCATAATTTAGGAAGAAAAATAAGTATGATTATGACTAAAGCCATATTAATACTTATGGGTATAGATAAAGATGAAATTTTAGAAGAATTTATTAATCACAAATTTGGATTAAAAAGCAAAATAGTCGCTCTAAGTAATATTGATGCCCTAAAATATGTTAAAGAAAACTTAAGAGAAATTAAATTAGATGGGTTTGAAGAAGAGTTAAATTTTAAAAACAAAACAATTTATGAAGCCATTTCCCACCGTCAAGGTAATCTTTTGAAAGTATCAGATTTTAAAGGATATGAAGATGGCACATTTAAACATACAAAACCCGAAATTCAAAACATATCTGATACAGTTCCAAAATGGATAAATTCTAACTGCACACAGTGTTCATTTTGTTCACTTGTTTGCCCACACGGCGTAATAAGGCCATTTATATTAAATAAAGATGAGTATGAAAAAGCTCCAGAATACATTAAAGAAAGATGTAAAGAAGCTTTAGGCATTAAAGACCATTATTTTATAATTGGAATAAGTGCCAAAAACTGTACAGGCTGCGGAGTATGCATAAACACTTGCCCTGGTCTACAAGGCAAAAAAGCTTTAGAATTTATTAATATTAAAGATGAAAACAATGATAAAATATTTAATTATCTAGATAAAAACATAAAAGAAAAAGAGTTATTCCCAAGAAATACCATTAAAGGTAGTCAGCTTAAAACCCCTAAATTTGCATTCCATGGTGCATGCGCTGGATGTGGGGAAACCCCATACATTAAATTACTGACTCAGCTTACTGATAATTTAATTATTGCCAACGCTACAGGATGCTCCTCAATTTATGGTGGCGAGCTTCCAAATCTTCCATATAGAGTCCCTTGGGCAAGTAGCTTATTTGAAGATAACGCCGAATTTGGCTACGGTATGGTAGAAGGTTATGAAAACAAAAAACATCAAATAAGAAAGTACATGCTTGAAAACGAAGATGAATTATTTGACAAATGGCTTCAAAATAGCAATGACTACAAAATTACTAAAGAAGTATATGAAAAAATTGACTATAATAAACATCAAAAATTAAAAACCTTAAAAGATGATATTATAGCAAAAAAAATATGGGCAGTAGGCGGCGATGGCTGGGCTTATGATATTGGATTTGGAGGAATCGACCACGTACTATCTAGTAATGCTAATATAAACATATTAGTTTTAAATACCGAAAGCTATTCAAACACCGGCGGGCAAGCTTCTAAAGCAACTCCAGAAGGCGCTGTAGCTGAATTTGCTACCTCTGGTAAAAAAACATATAAAAAGGATTTAGCTAGAATTGCTATGGCATATCCTAATGTTTATGTTGCTCAAATTAGCTTAGGCGCCAATATGATGCAAGCTATTAAAGCAATTAATGAAGCAAATACCCACGAAGGACCATCAATTATTATTGCCTACGCGCCTTGTATCGCCCACGGCATTAAAAAAGGAATGGGAGAAAGCTCAAATATGGAAAAATTAGCTACAAGTTGTGGATATTTCCCAATCTTTAGATATGGAAAAGAATTTATTTTGGATAGTAAAAATCCAAACTTTGATTTATATGAACAGTTTCTAGAAAGTCAAACAAGATATAGTATGCTTAAATCCATTAACAAAGAAAAGGCCCTAGAAATGTTAAAATTAAATAAAGAGGCAGCCATTAAAAGATTTAAATACTATAAATCATTAGAGGAAAAAAATGATTAAAATTTGTTTTGTTTGTCTAGGCAATATTTGTCGTTCACCAATGGCTGAATTTATTATGAAGAGCAAAGTAAAAAAGTTAAATTTAAATGATAAATTTTATATAACATCAAAAGCTACGTCATACGAAGAATCCGGTAATGACATGTACATATATGCTAAAAATAAATTAGATGAAAAAGGAGTTCCTTATACTAAACATTCATCTAAAAGACTAGAAAAGGATGACTACAATAAATATGATTATTTCATATGCATGGAAGAAAGTAACATAAAAAATGCTTTAAAAATATTTGAAGAAGATAAAGAAAATAAAATAATAAAATTACTAGATAAAGATATAGATGATCCATGGTATACCGGAAACTTTGAAAAAACATATAATGACTTAGTTAAAGGGATAGAAAACCTAATCATTAAGCTAAACTAATAACAAAACAGTTATTAGTTTTTTTATTAAAAATATAAAAAAGGTGGTATAATAAAAATAAGAAAGTAGGGAGAATATGAAAAGAGTATTAACAGTACTATTATTA
>CAMNJS010000015.1 GCA_946541645.1 uncultured Bacillota bacterium
TGGTGCGGGCGAAGGGACTTGAACCCCCATGCCGCAAGGCGCTAGATCCTAAGTCTAGTGCGTCTACCAATTTCGCCACGCCCGCAATTTAAGTGGTGGACCCTGATGGACTCGAACCATCGACCGCCCGGTTATGAGCCGGATGCTCTAACCAACTGAGCTAAGGGTCCATACTTTTTGGCTGACTTCTATATAATAACATAATAGGTAATTTATTTCAAGATTATTTTGATTATTTTATAAAATATTTTATTCATTTTATTTAATTTTTATTAATCATGTTAAGTAAATTTATTTTAAATTTATCTTTGTCTTCGTGTTCTTTTGATACCATAACGCCTTTATAAGCAACTAATTCTGATTTGTGACCTTCTCTTAATATGTCTTCAGGGGATAAAGTTACTAGGGTTATATTGTTGTTTTCTTCATTAACTTTATAATGTAGTTTTACTTCCCCGTGAACCTTGACAAACAAGGCATCAGTTGGAAGTTTTACTTCGTAGTTTTTAATACCATTTTCTTCACTTACTAATGTACCTAAAAACTCCCCAGATTTTAACTTAGGATAATATTCAAAATAAAGCTTTTTGAAAGCAAGCATGTTATATTTTTTTAAGGCGCTTTCTAGCTTTTTAAACTCATTTTCATTTTCATATCCAAACATGTATTTTTCTTCCATAGCTTGTCTTCCTTTCTTTAGCCTATCATCCTATTATTATAGTAGCATATAAAATTATATAAATCAAATGTTATACTTCTTTTTGATTAAATTTGACAGGTTCTTTGCATTTTTTACATTTTAAAACTAGATTATTTTAAATCTAGTTTTAAGTTAGTCTAGTGTAACCTTCTTTGATCAGTGATTTGTCATCGCAGTTAGCTTTTTTTGTTTCTGTTTTTCCTTTTTCTAGCGTTTTAGTTCTTGATCTATAATAAGTTACTGTTTTATATGTAGGTTCTTCGTAATAAACAGTAATGGTACGTTTACATGTTGTTGGTTCATTATATGTTCCAACGTTATCATACTTACTGCCGCATACATAATAGATTTTTCCACTACTATATACGTATTTTATAGCATCTTTTGTTTCAACTTGATCTTTGGTGTAAGTTCTTGTACCTGTTTTAACTTTTTTAGTAGATGTTTCAACTTGAATGTCGCTTCCTTCTTCTATTTTTGTGGTAGTCCAAGCTGACCACTTTCCGTAGGACCAAGCTTCATCAAGATTTTTTACGAATGTGCACCTTGCGGTGCTGGTACTGGGAAACATTGTTCCATCTAATCCCATATGTAAAACAATGTAATCTGTTTTTCCTGCACATGATAGATTAACTTTCATTGTATATTCGTCTTTTTCTCTTTTTACTAAGACATATGACTTTTTAGTACTGCATGAGTTTCCATTATTATCTGTAAGATTTACTATTATTTTTTTATCAAGCATTTCTTTTAATGTCATTTTTGCTTCTTCGTTTTCTTTTTGTGGTAATTTAGATTTGTTATAATAACCACTTCCAGCAGTAGCCATTGCAAGCAAGTTGCTGTTAAAATTACTGTCTTTAGTAGTTCCTAATTTTTTATCAATGTAGTTAGTGACAAATCCTTTTGTCGGAAATAACATCATTAGAACAAATAACATTACAACCACTAATATGATTTTAATAAATATAGATCTTAATGGATGATCATTAGTCGTTTCTGTATACATATATATTCCCCCTTCGAAATATGGGCTATATAATAACACTTTTAGTTTGTTTTGTCAATTTTTATTTAATAAACTTTTATTTTAACTATGGTGCAGCCTTGATTAGCGTAAGCACTTTTATATTCTATGACTTTTTTATTCTTATTTAATGTTTCTATCACTGTTTTTCTGATAATTCCTCTACCTATGCCGTGGACTATGTTTATTATTTCGTTACCCATTTTAAAATTATCTTCAATAAAATCATTGATAGCAACCCTTGCTGTTTCTCTATCGTAGCCATGTAAATCTAGTTTAGGAAGGCTATCTATGAAAATAACTTCATTTATTTCCATTTATCTCGCTTTGGGCAGCTGAAATTAGGGTAACTGGTAATTGATGAGGTAATATATATAAATTATCTATTCCTATTTTTTTAAAATATTTAATACTTTCTTTATCTTCGTTATATTTCCCGGTTGTTCCAAATCTAATATTAGGGTTATTTTTAAGTGATAATGAAGTAGCTACGTTCATTAATTTGCCAACGCCTAATTTATCAATTGTATTATTTAAAATACTAAAATCTTCTTCACCGTATGTAAGTTCTGTTAGTCTTTGGGTATTAAAAATTATTAAGTCTATTTCTTTAGCATAATCGGCTGCTAGAACGGCATCTCGTGGCGTTTTGGCTATAACTCCTAATTTATATTGTACTTGTTCTTTGAAATTCGTTTTGACTTCTTCAACAATGCTTTTCAGATATCTAATTTCTTGGATACTACTGATTCTTGGTAAAATTATTTCGGGATTTACTTTATAGCCATCTTTGCTGACGTTTGATATTGCTTTAAATATTGTTTCAATTTCTATTTTCACAATTTCTTTATATTTTAGGGCTAATTCGTAGCCTTTTAAATCTATTAGTGAGTCTTTTTTTATGATATTTATTTTTTCTTTTATTTTAGTTACTTCCATATTTAGTTTTTCGGCTAGTTCATTTATCTGTTTATCTGTTTGTGGTAAAAAATGATTAATGTTTATATCTAATAATTTAATGGTTAATGTTTTATCGTTGGATAATTTTAAGACTTTTTCAATGTCTTTTGTTAAAGATACCGAAAAATCTTTTAATACTTTATTTTTTTCTTCCACCTGATTTGTTAAAATTATTTTTCTTATATTGAATATTTTTTCTCTATCGAATAAAATGTTTTCAAGTTTGAAAATACCTATACCGTCTGTAAGTGATTCTATTGGTATCTCGTTTGTTATAATATTTATTTTTTTAATGTCTTTGGCTGCTGCTAATATAAAATTTAAATTGGTATTTTCTTTTGGACTTGTAATTTCTAATTTTCCTTCATAAATGTTTCCCGTTTTACCGTCTATGGTTATGTAATTACCTTCTTCATATATTTTATCGTTAATTTTTACAATTCTATTTTTATAATCTATTTTTAAGTTTTGACAGTCTATTATATGGCACTTACCCATTTCAATGAATAAATCTGTTATTTCATTTTTGTTTATTGTTAAAACACTTTCAAAGTTATTTAAGTTATTAATATCTTCAGGTTCTAGCATTTCTTTTATTAAAATATTTTTTTCATCTTTAAATACTGTATCATTGCTTAAGCATATTTTCCCAGCAATAGCTTCAGGAATTATTCCTTGACCTTTTCCTATTTTTTTAATGTTTTTAGAATTTAGGGCGCCATAAATTAGTTCATATATTTGTTCCTTATTTATCATGCTGATAGCTTTTTCTTTAGTTATACTATTTTCTTTAAGCATGGCAGCTGCAAGATTTACCGTGGCAAGGGGACTTTTACTTGCTTTTTTAAAATCAATTATATATAATTTTCCATTTTCGACAACAAAGCTTATTTTTATAATATCTTGGCATTTGTCTTCTATTTTTTTTGCGCACTTTTCAATGTTTTGATATACATTTGGGTCTTTTTCAATTAATGTGTCAATGGGTTTTAGATTACTATTTTTTTCTTGAACTTGATACGAAAAGGCGCCTGTTAATTTGTCATCGCCTGTTTTTGGGTCTTTAGAAAAAGCTATGCCTACGTATGAATTTTCATTTAGGTTACCAAAAATCATTTCTTCGATGATAATTGCGACATCGGTATCCTGCCATGCTTTATATATAGTTCTTATGGCTTCTAGTAGTTGATGACTTGGATCTTTAGGAAATTTTTCGCCGGTAATTTTACGATATATTTTTTTGTATTCGTTAGTTATTTTAAATAAATCTTCGGCTGTAAGCTCATAATCATTTAGGACATTTCGTTTTTCTTTATATTTCTCCATTAGTATTTCAAATGGTGAAGTATTTTTTCCTTTAATTATTTTGGCATACATCATTATTAGTTTGCGGTATGTATCGTATATAAATTTGGCTGATTTTTCATCTATGGCTAGGTTGGCTGCTATGTCATCATTTAATCCAATGTTTATGATTGCTTGGGTTTTTGACTCTTCTAACATCGTGCTTTCTCGGACAGATAAGAGAAGTGGATTTGATATATCCCCTAGTTTTTTTTCGGTTTTAATTTCGATTACTTTTACATATTCTAATATTTGTTTTTCTAGCTCTCTAGTTATTCGCCCGTTTTCCTGGTAATATTTATGGGCTTTTGTCGTTAAAATTATACTGTTTGGTATAGGCATGTTTAAATTATACAAATCAATTAAATTAGATCCTTTTTGTCCTAAGATATTTTTATCAGTTTTTTCTTCTAGTGAATAAACAAATTTTTCCATATGTTCTCCTTTATTTTCTAGCTCTTGGATGAGCTTTTAAATATACTTCTCTTAATCTTTCGTTAGAAACGTGGGTATATATCTGGGTTGTTGATAAGTTCTCATGTCCAAGAAGGTCTCCTACGCTTTTCAAGTCTGCTCCATCATTTAGCAAGTGAGTTGCATATGTGTGTCTTAAAGTGTGGGGAGTTACGTGTACATTTAGACCGGCTTTGCGGGCGTTTTCGGTTGTGATTTTTCTAACTGTTCTTTCATTTAATTTATTTCCATGTTTATTCGTAAATAAGTATTCATGATTTTCTTTCATCATGTATTTATTTAGTAGGCCTTCACATTTACTTCCGTAAAACACATATCTTTCTTTGTTTCCTTTTCCTAAAATTAAAATTTTTCTTTCTTTAAAATCAATATCTTTTATTTTGATATTCACAAGTTCGCTAACGCGGCATCCTGATGAATATAGCATTTCTAAGATCAAAGCATCTCTAAGACCATATTTATTATTTTGATCGGGGTAATTTAATAATTTTTCTAAATCATCATAGTTTAAAAAATTAGGTAATGTTTTTTCAATTTTAGGATTGCTTATAAGGTTTACTGGACTTTCATCAATTATATTTTCACTTTCTAAGTATTTGAAGTAACTTTTTAATGAGCTTACTTTTCTGGATATTGTCGTGCTTTTATATTTTTTTTCGAAAAGTTTTTTTAAATATTTTCTAATTAGTTCAGTGTCTATTTTTTTATTGCTTGCAAATTCATAAAATTCTTTTAAGTCTATTTTATAATTTTTAATTGTGTGGTCTGAAAAATTTTTTTGATATTTTAAGTAATTTAGAAATTTTTCTATATGTTCCATTTTACCACCTTATTTTGATTATACCAGAATATAGTTAATTTTTAAAGTAATCAAAAAAACAGCTGGTGGCTGTTTTTAGTGTTTTTTCATTACTTTTTGTTTAGATATTTCTCCGTTACCGTCTATGGTTCCGTATTTTTCTAACTTTCTATTATACGCTGCTTTGCCAATTTCTAATCTTCGTATTATATAATAGTTGGCTAGTAAGTTTTTTATTTTTTCTATAGCTTTCATTTTTTTCGTGACATCTTTACTATTTTCAAATTCATCAAGTAGTGTATTTAAACGCGGTCCTATATATTTATATTGTTTTAAGTATTTTATTTTTTCTTTTTCTTCACATACCATTATTATAAATTCTTTTAAATAAGCATTCAGCCATGGTTCTTTTTTTAGTTCTTCTTTTCCTTTATTTTCATTTGCTAATTTGGTAAGTAATTTTTGATCTTTAAAAACTAATGGTAGTTTTATAAATCTATTATTTTGGCTGTATTCTATCCAGTATGTGGTGCCATCCCACGCGGGAATTAAAGTAATCATTATTTTTTTAAAACTTTCAAAATTATCAAATTTTGTTGTAATTGCGTCAATATCAGTAAGATAAAATCTTGCTCGTGTAACGCCATTTACTGTTTTTATTTTAAATGTTGATATGGTTCCGTCTTTAGATTTGTGTTTAAGACTGTAGCCACATCTACTTTGCTTCTTATTTGTCATTAATATCACCTTTATATGTCATATCCGATGTCAGAAAATTTTAATTGTGTTCCTTTTAAAGTTTTAGTTTTCACTTTTTCGATTTCTGGCTCATCGCCTATTATTTGTTTCTTTAGAGCTTTTAGTTCTTTTACTTTGTCATAATTGTATATTCCAACATTAAAATCTCTAAATGTTTTATATGATTCTAATTTGGCAATAATTTCTTTCATGTATCTATTTGCTTCAACTGGATTTTGGTAATCTTCTCCTGCGTAAAATATGTAATAACCGGCTAATTCAGATAGATAGCTATCTATGTAATTATGATCTTTTAAGTATTTGTAAAGTTCTGGGCTTTGCATCCTTATTTTTATAAGTTTATATGCCCATATGGAAACGGTTTTATTTTTTGGCATTCTATATAGGCCATCATATGTTTTTGATAATTCACTAATAACAATATTATCGCTAAATACAACGTTTAACGTTTTTACTTCATGGTTATTCTTATACTCGATATAAAAGTGCCCGTCTGACATATCATCATTAGAGTTTTTCTTTGGTTTGTTTATTTCGCGTATAAGTTCTAGTAAATCTTTCATGTTATCACACATGGTTGTTAAAGCGTCAATAGTAGTTAGTGGGAAATTTTCTTTTAGTTTTCCATTTTTATCTTTTATTCTTACAGTGCTTATAACCCCATCTAGAGATTTATGCTTTAGTGAATATATTCCTCTTTCTATCTTACTCATTTTTTCACCTCTTTTTGTATAGCTTTTGTTTTATTGTATTTTCAACGATGTCTTCGGCTTCATTGGGACTTTTTAAGTACTCTTCTATTCCTAGAGTTATTTTTCTAAATGTACTATATTCGCCTATCTCATTCATGATTTCAAATTGATAATCTATAATATCATTAGGATTTGCCTCGATATCAATTAAATGGTTATATGTTGCAACTGCCAATGTTAGTTTTGTCCATATGTAATTTTTACGCTGGAGGTGACTCCATAATTTTTTATTATGTCGTTCAGCATTCATAAGTTCATATCCTAAAAGAATTACATTTTCGCTTCGCTTTGGTTCGCCTCTTCCAGCCATAATTTCCTGCTGCCTAAAACTGCTTTCTCTCTTTATTGTTTCATTATTATAGACTACGTCAAGCGTTCTTCTTTCTCCGCCCATTTTATATTCGATAAAAATATAGCCGTAGTTATAACCGCTTTCCAATAATGATTGTTTAAATGCTTCTTTAGAATAATTTGCTGTCATCATGTCAATTATCGTAAGGGGCATTTTTTTTAAACTCTTCCCATTATAAGTTATTGGTATTATATTTTCGTTTCCGTCTATATCTATAATTTTAAGTGAATACCTATTAGCCCTTTTGTCTTGATTCATAATAATCCCTCTTTTTACGGGTTTATTATACTTATTATCGACGTTTTGTCAAATTGTTTTTGACTTATTTTCTTTACTCAAGTGCTTGTTTAGAGTTTCTACAAAGTCTCTTAAATAGTAATAATCTAATGCATCTTTTTGACTTTTAAGTTCTCTTAATTTTTGGGATTTTAGGCTAGCGTCTTTAAAGCTTTTTATATTTTCTAGAGTAACTACGTTTAAAAGGCCGCTTTCTGTTAAATAATTAATGTTATCTTCACCAAATCTCATAAATAAACTTACAATATATTGTCTCAAAGTCATTGTATCTTCGATTTGATCAGTTTCCTCATTTACTTTTATATATTTATGCATTTCGGTAAAGGCTTCACTATTATAGATTATATTCATAAATTCACGGTTATCTTTTTCGATGTATACAATCCCATTTTCAATAAATGACTTCCTAACGTTTGGACATGCTATTATAAAATCCTCTTTTATTTCACTTTCACTTTCATAAGGTAATGTATAACTATCAATTTCAAATAGAGTTTTATATTTTAAGTTTAATGTCAAAGTTTCATTTTCACTTGTATTACATTTTATATAATATTGTTTCATTATATTCCTCCTTTATTTATTATATATTATTTTCATGTTTAAGCAAAGAAAAAGTAGCTACTTTGTAAAGTCGCAGCTACTACATTTAATTTTTTCTTTTTTGATTGTAAGCATATTTCCGCATTCCGGACATTTTTCTCCAGTTGGTTTATCCCAATATGCTGTTTTACATTTTGGGTAATTATTACAGCCGTAGAATATTTTTCCTTTTCTTGTTTTCTTTTCAATTATTTTTCCATCACAGTTTGGACATGCGCAAATTTCTTTTTCTTCTTTTTGTTCTTTTACAATGTATTTGCATTCTGGAAAATTACTACAAGCGGTAAACTTACCGTATTTACCTTTTCTGATAACTAGTGGATGCCCACATTCTGGACAGTTTTCACCTGTTTCTTCAGCTTCTTTTTTTGGCATTTTATCGAAAGCGTCTTTAATTGATGGCTCAAAATCTTTATAAAAATTTTCTAATACTTCATACCATATTTCTTTGCCTTCAGCAATTTTGTCCAAATCATCTTCCATGTTAGCTGTATATTTAACATTGATTATATGGCTAAAAAATTCTTGAAGTTTATCAGTTACTTCAAAGCCAATTTCGGTTGGGATAAATTTTCGATCAGTTAAACTTACATAGCCTCTTTTTTTAATATTATCTATTATTGTAGCGTATGTGGATGGTCTTCCGATTCCAAGGTCGTCCATTTCTTTAATTAGCTTAGCTTCTGTATATCTGGCTGGAGGTTCAGTAAAGTGCTGGCACTTAGTAATATCGTTAGAGACAATTATTTTTGAATTATATGTATCAAATGGTGGAAGTATTGTGTCCTTAGTATCTTCATAATCGCTATATACTTTTAAGTAACCATCAAATACTATAATTTGACCAGTCGCTTTAAATTGATAGTCATTATTATTTAGAATTACAGTGGTCCCTTCAACTTTAGCTGGAGCCATTATACTAGCTAAGGCTCTATAATATATCATTTTATATAATTTATATTCATCATCTGATAAATACTGTTTTATACTTTCTGGAGTTCTATTTATGCTGGTTGGCCTAATAGCTTCGTGGGCGTCTTGAACATTTTCAGTTTTTTTATTTATTTTTACTGGTCCTGTATAGTCTTTTCCATATTTTGTTTCGATAAATTTATAAGCAGACGCCACGAATTCATTAGAAAGTCTTATTGAGTCTGTACGCATGTATGTGATTAATCCTGCAGTTTCATTTTCTAAGTCTATTCCTTCATATAATTTTTGAGCTACTTGCATAGTTTTTCTTGATGAAAATCTTAGTTTATTAGATGAAGCCTGCTGCAATGTACTTGTGGTAAAAGGAGGCTTAGATGATTTGTTTTTTAATTTTTTGTCTACACTTTCTATTTCAAAAGCTTTTGATAGTTTACTTAGTATTTCGTTAGCTTCTATTTCAGTTTTTACTTCAATTTTTTTATGTCTATATTCAAATAAATCGGCAGTGAAATCATTAAAATCGGCAGTAATTGTCCAGTATTCTTCTGGATTAAATGCCATTATTTCTCTTTCTTTATCAACAATTAGTTTTAAAGCAACGCTTTGCACCCTACCCGCACTACTGCCATCTGTTTTTGACTGTATCAGTTTTGATAGTCTGAAGCCAATTATTCTATCTAAGATTCTTCTGGTTTCTTGGCTGTTTACAAGGTCTTTATCTATTTTTCTTTCATCTTTTATGGCTTTTAGAATGGTATCTTTAGTAATTTCGTTAAATACTACTCTACTATAGTTATCATCTTTTAGCCCTAAAGCATCGTATAGGTGCCACGCGATGGCCTCTCCTTCTCTATCCAAATCGGTAGCGAGATATACTTTATCAGCTTTTTTAGCTTCTTTTTTTAGCTCATCTATAACTACCTTTTTACCTTTAATAGTTTTATAATCAGGTTTGAAGTGATCTTCTATATCAACTCCTAGACCGTATTTTCCTTTTGTAGATAAATCTCTTATGTGTCCTTTACTTGATGAGACTACATAATCACCGCCTAGATATTTGCCTATTGATTTTACTTTTGTTGGCGACTCCACGATAACTAGTTTCTTACCCAAGGTAATCAACTCCTTCACAAATTAATTTATACACTAATATTTATTTTATGTCAAATATTTTTTATAATTATATTTATACATTATTATATTTATGTATTATTAAATTTATGTATTTAAAAAGTAAATCATTTGATTTACTCCGCGTATAGATAAAATTAAATAATCATTCTTGTTCAAACTATTGTCTTCCTTTATTATGGAGATTAACAAGCATCAATCTAATTAAGTGTTCTTATGTGAATTATAACATTTCATTATTTAGTGTATCAAACATATAGCAACACTTTTGGTTTTTCTAACTCATGCTATTGACTTTTAAATATTGTATTGTTAAAATTTGTATGAGGAGGTTTTTATGAAAATAGTGAAAATATCTTCAAATGGAAAAAAATTTAGAACAGCTAAATCATTAAGCTCAACCTGCAATTGTGGCTCATGTAATTGTAATTGCGGTGCTGGTAATTGCGGTGGTGGTTTTGCTTCTAAAAAAATAGCAAATGAGCTTGCAACTCAATTTGACAAATTATTGGGATAAACTAATTTGTTATATTAAAAAAGTTGAAAAAATAATTTTTTCAACTTTTTTATTTTAATTATTTATTGAAACTCATTTTGTTTTGAATCTTCGTAGACTTCATTTAAAATGTTTTTTAACATCTGTTTTGTGTATATGCAAAATGGCCTATCTATATCTTTTTCAGATCCAAATAAATCATTTGCTTGCATGGCACATCCTCCACCACAAATATATATTGCCGGGCATGATAAGCACTTTTTCTTATTTAGTGTAATATTTTCTGCCCATTTTTTGTATTCTTTTTCTTCAAATAATTGGCTTAAATCTGTAATAGATTTTATATTTGGTAATTTTTTGTTTTTTCGATTCCAATATCCGTGACAAATCTCTATCTCACCATTAGGACAAATGGTAATTTGATTGCCGCCGATAGCACCACAATCGCTAAATTTAAAAACCCTATTATAAAAAGCTTCATATTTCCTATTTATTCTATCCTCATTAAATCCTTTTTCAAAAAGAAGGCTATTTGATTTATAAATAAAATTTGTTGCTTTTTTATAATAATTTTTCCACTCATTCGTCTTATATGTGAAGTGAAGGAGATTATAGCTTATATTATATACTCCTAAGTTCAATATCCACTTTAAAAAATATTCTTCATTTTCTAAAAAAATCGGAGCAACAGTAATTGAAAGTCCAAAGTTGACATTTTTTGATTTCAACATTTTTATTTTATTCATCACTCCGTCGTATACGCTACAACTATCACCTTTAAATATTCTGTTTTTATCATTTATCTCTTTTGGGCCATCTATTGATATACCTAAAGAAATATTATTATTTTTTACAAAGTCTGCGATTTCTTCTGTTATTAATATTCCATTGGAAACCATTGCAAAATCAATCTTATAGCCTCTACTTTTTACATATGAAACGGTGGTCTTTATCAAATCAAAATTTAATAATGGTTCTGCTCCATAAAAGAAAATTGTTCCTTTTTCTCCTATTTTTTTTAAATGGTTATTAAATTTTTCTACTGCATCTAGTGCTATATCTGTTTCCATTTTTATTTGTTTATCATTAAGTTTGCCTATAAAGCAGTATTTGCACTTTAGATTACAAGAATTAGTTGGAATAATATACATTATAGTAATTTTTTCTTTTGCCATTTTATCATGGGCATTGTTTAAAATGTTTACTATTTTGTCATCAATTTCGGCATTTTCGATTAGTATACCTGCCTTTATTAATTCTTTCTTATCAGCTTTTGATAAGTTAGAAAAATTTTCATTAAAAATATTATCACATTGCTCTTTATTCACATAAATGGGCAACATGACCAAACTATTAAATACGACATAAGTATCATTTTTTATTTTTATTTTTTTTGTATATTTTGAAATCATATTTTTTCTCCTTTTACAATGTATAAAACTAAATCAATAGTAATATTTTTAGGAGCTTCTACAACTTTTTTATTGTGTATTGGTGTCATATTTAATAAGTATTCGAAGTCATTTTTGTCAATTGGTAATGTATCTCTTATTATTGTTTTATCAGCACTTTTAAAATGTTTCCTAAAATTGTTTTCAATTTCCTTTTCTTTTTCATATGTTTCAATATTTAAACTTTCTCTAAGTTCTTTTAAATAATTTTTATTTGGTGAAACTTTTATGAAAAGGCCATTTTTTTTGAGTACTCTTTTTATTTCTTTTTCATTATACGGCGATAATATGTCTATGATTAAATCTATAGAATTATCTTTTGCAGGAATATTATTAACATCTGCCACAAAATAAAATCTGTTCGCATCATTATAATCACTCGCCATATCGATTGCATTTTTTGAATAATCAAATCCGTAATATTTATATTTTTTATTAATATTTTTTAGAATTGTTAATGTGTGTGAACCCTCCCCGCAACCTAAATCTAACACATTAATAATTCTATTTTTACTAAAATATTCATTTATTATAGTTTCTATTTTGTTATACATTTTATTATAAAATAATTGTTCTATAAATTTTCTTCTGTTATAGAATAAATTATGATTATAGATTTTACTATCTTTATAATTGCTGGTGTTTAAAAGAACGGTAGTGCCTTTTTTAGAAATATTAAACAAATGATTATTATTACAAATCAATGAATGGTCATATTCTTTTAGAATTTCGTTGCATATTGGACATGATAGCAAAGTATCATCTTTTAAAAATTTAGTTGCATGCTCATATTTACTCAACATATTATCACCTTTTAACAGCTATATTTTATCAAACTACATTATAGCTGTCAATTAAGCTTACGTCTAATTTTATTTCATTTTTCAAGGTATTGACATTTGTTTAATCTTTTTTATAAAAAAATTCACTATACTATATAGTGAATTAATATTTACCACATTTACTACCCCAAGAATCTATTTGTTTGCCATTTTTGAATATTCTAAGTAATTCGCAGTTGTTTGGACAGTTATTGCATTCAAAAGCTTTAGTTTCAAATTTAATATTATTTATTTCTAAGGAATAAGTGTTTCCTGTTTTGTTATTTTTAGCGAGTATTGCTATTCCTATTGCTCCCATCAAATGGCCTTCTTCATCTACTATGATATCTTCATTTAATATTTCTTTAAAATATTTTACTACACCTTCGTTTTTAGATACACCGCCTTGAAAAACAATTGGTCCTTCTATTTTTTTACCTTTACCAACATTATTCAGATAGTTTAGAACTATGCTTTTGCAAAGCCCTGCTATTATATCTTCTTTAGGATAACCTACCCCTGCTTTATGGACTAAATCCGATTCAGCAAAAACAGTGCATCTTGCAGCTATTTTAACTGGGTTTTGTGATTTTAAAGCAAGTTTCCCAAAATCTTCAACACCTATTCCCAGTCTTTTTGCTTGTGACGATAAAAAAGCTCCTGTTCCAGCGGCACAAAGTGTATTCATGGCATAGTTTGTTATAATGCCATTTTTAATTAATATTATTTTTGAGTCTTGCCCTCCTATTTCTAAAATTGTTCTAACGTTAGGATGATATGAAAGTGTGCCGATAGCATGAGCAGTTATTTCATTTTTAACAACATTAGCATTTAACATTAGACCTATAAGTTTTCTTGCGCTTCCTGTTGTTCCTATACCTTTTAATATGTAGTCTTTTGGTAAGTCTTTTTTTAAAATGTTTATTAACTTTTTTACGGCTTGGGTAGGATTTCCTTCTGTCCAAATATAAGCTGACGATATTATATTGTTTCGCTTGTCAATAATAACTCCTTTGGTAGAAATTGATCCAATATCTACTCCTAAAAAACATTCTTTCATTTGTTTTTCCTCATTTCTAGCATATCGTAAAAGGCTTCTAGCCTAGTTTTAATTCCTGTTTCACTTGACTGCGAATCAAAGCTAAAATATATGACTGGTACGTTATAAATGCTTGCGACTTTATTTATTATAGGCATTGCGCCTATTTCTGGTGTGCAGAACGATGATTTTATGTGAATTATGCCATCATATCCTTTTTTGCATAGATATTCAGTATTGGCAACATTATCACTGGCGTCTGCCCCACATGTATATTTAATATATTTGTTATTCTTTAAATATTTTTTCATTCTCTTCTTTTTTCTTAAGAACAAGTAATCGACGTTTGTAAATCTTTTTATTTCAATATTATGACTAGCTAATTCTTTTTCTAAGAAGTAATTTGAAAAAGGTTCCATTATAGTATAAAGTTCTCCTATTATTCCAATTTTTAATCTATTATCATTTTTATATACTTTTATGTTTTCAAATCGCTTTTTATAATTTCGATATAACACTTTTAGTTCATGGTAATTTTTTACTTTACTGAATTTAAATAGCATTTCATCTTTTAATTTTTCAAATGATCCTTTTTTCAACTCAAAACCTATATTTTCTCTTATATATTCATCTATTTTATCCATATATTTAATCATTTTTGCGGTTATAAACGAATAATATATAGCTTTTACTTTGCTATATTTTGCGTCTACTTTTTTTATCATATTATGTATTCTTTTGATGCTTGCTTTACCTTCGGTAACTAAATTTATCATATTAAATTCATAGCCTAAATCTTTTAGGATTTTTTCTTGTAGTTCATAGTAGTAGCCGTATCTACACCCGCCACCCATTTGGACTAAGGTGTCAGCTCCTTTTTCTAAACATTCAATCATCGTACCAAGGGTATATTTGAAAGGAGTACATACAAAATCGGGGGAATATTTGGCGCCTAGTTCTATAGTTTTTCTAGTTATTTTAGGTGCCTTTATTATTTTGGCTTTTAAAACATGTGAAAGTAGGTATTCGGCCGGAATATAATAATCTCCCATTTGCGGGAAAGCAATATTATACATGAATATTCCCCCTTAAAACGTCCAAAAAACTTTCTAATCTTGTTTCTATCCCAGTAAAGGTTGCATTGTTATCTATTATTAAATTTATATACGGTTTTTTTATTTTTCGCATTGTTAGTTCATTTACTAAACTGTCTGGGGCACACGGAAAAGATGTAATAAATATAATCCCATCTATTTTATCCAGGCAATAAACTAACGCACCTATACTTTCTTTGCTATATTTAAAATATAAGTTTTTTGATATTTTTTGACTAAGTTTATTAGTAATTTTATCATTAAATTTATCAGAATATATTATTTCAGCGTTTTCTTTTGTTAAGTAATCTATTATATTTTTCCCTATTTCATCATCATATGTGTTATAAGGGTGAGAAACTATTAATATTTTTGTCTTATTACTTTTTAATTTATTTAAGTTTATTTCGGCATTTTTTTTCTTTTTTATTTCGTATTGATATATAGCTTTTTTATAAGCTTTTTTTATATCTAAATGACTTTTTCCTAATTCTTTTCCTATTTTGTATAAGCCTTTTTTTAGTGTTTCACCTTTTTCTAAATCAATATTATAATTTAATATATTTATATCAAATATATTGTTTACGATGTCATAGGCTGCCCAAAAATTTGTGCACGTTTGGTTATTTACTTTATAATTGCAAATTCTTGGAATTATTATGCAATTACATTTATCTTTGAGATAATCAATATGTCCAAGATAGTTTTTTAATGCTAAACACATTTCGTCATTGGAAACTTTAATTGCTCTTTCCATAATTTCTTTATTTGTTCTTGGACTTATAATGTATGGTATATCTAAGGTCTCAAAAAATGTTTTCCAGATATCACCATGATAATAATAAAATAAACTGCGTGGAATTCCAATCTTGTCCATGTTAATCACCAATATAAATATATGGCCTTTTTACAGTTTTATGAATGAAAAAAAGCTAATCTATAGCTTTTTTGTAATTATTTTATTTTTGTTATGATTTGGTAAATTAATAATTATTGCCGATATATTATCTTCTTTTTTAGCTAAGTATTCCGTATCTTCTTTGCTTAAAGAGTCTCTTATCATTTGCGCACTGTGGGTGTTTTCCTTAAAATATGTTTTGAACCTTTTTTCGCTTATTAGATCAGTTATTCCATCGCTTGATAATATTATTTTCTGTCCATTATTATCAATAATGTTTATGTGCAGATGATCATTATAGCCTGACCCTATTGCTGCAGTAAGGACGTTATTCCACGGGTTATATCTAGACTCTTCATATTCCATACCTTTTGAATCTGAGTCTAAAGTTGAAAGCTCTATTAATTTTTCTTCATTATAATCATATGTGTATGCGGTTGAATCACCAATATTGGCAATTATTGTTTTATCATTTATTGTAATTGCAAGAACCATAGTTGTGTAACTATTTGGATATTTTTGATTTATTAAACTATCTATTTGAGTTATTTTATATTTTAAAAGTTCTGATACTAAATAAGTATCAGGCATTATTTCATCAGGAAGATTTTCAAACCAATCTTTTATTTGCTCAGTAAGTAATTTACTTGCTTCTTCACCATGGTTAGATGCTCCTGCGCCGTCGGCTACCATATTAAGAAAATAATTTTCGTTTTTTATTATGCTTAAAACGGCATCTTGTTGTATTTTTTCTTTATCATTTTCATATCCTTTGTCGGTAGAAACTTCTATTTTCCCACCTAAGGCAATCTCATTAAATGAATCAAGTAATTTTATAGGTGTGGCATTTGTTAATATTTTATATGTGTTTTTTGCTACTTTTAAGCCATTATTTTTTAATATTTCAGTAACGTCTATGTTATTTATATATTTTTTTAAAAGCTCTGAAATAGTTTTTAAACTTAAATTTCTGTCAATAGATTCAAACAGTTTAATATTTTCAAAATTATTATCTAATATTTCTATTATAATCGGCAGCAAATCATATATTAGTAATCTAGGATTTTTTATTCTAACTATATTTACACTTGTTTTTATGAAACCATATTCTGCATCTTTTGAGTCGACTTTTATATTCCCCTTTTCATCTATACTGGCATTTATTCCATCAATTTTATATTCACCTTTATAATATAACTCATAAAAATTTATTGCTTGGCCTTTTATGCATGTTATCTGCGGGATGTCTTCAATGTCGATGTGACCTATAATGTTTGTATTTGTATTTCCTTTGAAAATAGCATAATTTCTAGAAAATCTAAATTTTTCTATGTCATCTAATCTTTTTATATAATCTTCATAGACTATTTTTAAAATTATTTTAGAAAGACTTTTTTTATCATATAAATCTTTATGCATTTTTTTTAATGACGATTTAAAAAAATTATCATTTTCACATAAGTAATAGATAATGTCGTTATTTTTAGCTTTTCCATTAATAGTGCTTTCTAAATCATCTATAATAATTTCAGATATTTCTTCTGTTATATCTTCACTCGGATGATTTATTTTGAAGCCAATAATTGCCTTATCAAATATTTCTTTTATGTTTTCCATAATCTCTTCCTTTTTTACTAGATAATATCAGTTTACTTTTTTATTGTCAAATCTTTATATCTTTATTCAGTTATGATATAATTATTAAAGGCAGGAGGCGTTTATATGGAGATAAAACTACTTACAAACTCTGAATTTTTAGAATTTACTAAAAAGTTTCAGCCTTCATCTATATATCAAACTACGAATTATGCGTTTACGATGCATGAGCAAGGTTATGATGCGATGTTTATTGGGCTCATAGAAGATGATGAAATAAAAGCTGCCGGTTTAGTTTTAGTTTATAAGATTAATGGTTTTAAGTATGGCCTTGTACCAAGGGGATTTTTGATTGATTATAATGATGATGTTGTTGTAGCTAATTTCACAAAGCTTTTGAAAAAATTCTTAGGAAAAAAGGATATCGTTGCCATTAAAATAAATCCAATGGTAGTACGGAAAATATATGATAATAATGGAAGAACAACTTTTAGTAATAGGCTTTATGATTCTATTTTTCAAAGACTTACAAAATATGGCTATTTTCATTTAGGCTATAATAATAATTTTGAGGCCTTAAAACCTAGATTTGAAGCTATTATAAATTTAGATTTGAATTTTGTTCAACTTTTTGCAAATATGAATAAAAGTACTAGAAATAAAATACGAAAGGCAACTCGCGATGGCATTAAAGTATATCATGGAGGAAAAGATGATTTAGATTATCTTTATTTACATACTAAAAACAAATATCCAAGAGATGTTCAATATTTTAAAGATTTATATGATTTTTTTGATAAGGATAATTTGATTGATTTTTATTATAGTAAACTTGATACTACTGAATATTTAAAATATACACAAAATAAATATAATGATTATTTAGGGCAAAGTATAGAACTTAGTAATTTGCTTATAAGTGAAAATAGTAATAATGATAAAGTTATAAGTCAAAAATTATTAATTGACAAAAACGTTGTTAAATACCGTAAGCAGCTTGCTGAGGCGACTGAATTACTTAAAAATAATCCTGATGGTATAGTTATTGCTTCTGCTTTGGTTACTAAGTGGCAAGATGAAGTTTATGTATTTATGGATGGATATGATAATAAGTATAAAAAATTTGGCGCTAAGCATTTACTATTTTGGAAAATAATTGGCAGATATGCGAAGCTTGGCTATAAAAAATTAAATTTGGGCGGAGTTAGTAATATAAATCAAATAAATAATAGGTATAAAGGATTAAATGATTTTAAAATGAATTTTAATTCTAATGTATATGAGTATATTGGTGACTTTGAACTCATAACTAATAATCCATTATATTTCATGTATAAAAATTCTTTTGGAATAACTGGAATATTTAATAAAAAATAAAGTATTTCACAAAAAAACAATTGCTTTTTGGCAATTGTTTTTTGTTAATTATTTAATAACTTCTGAAACGTTACCGGCACCAACTGTTCTACCACCTTCACGGATTGAGAATTTAGTACCATTTTCAATAGCGATTGGTGCGATTAATTCTACTGTCATTTCTACGTTATCACCAGGCATTACCATTTCAACTCCTTCAGGAAGTTCAATAACACCTGTTACATCTGTTGTTCTGAAATAGAATTGTGGACGATAGTTACTGAAGAATGGAGTATGTCTTCCACCTTCTTCTTTAGTTAAAACATAAACTTGTGCTTTAAATTTAGTGTGTGGAGTAACTGATCCAGGTTTAGCAATAACTTGACCACGTTCAACGTCTTCACGGTTAATACCACGAAGTAATAATCCAGTATTATCTCCTGCTTCAGTAAAGTCTAATTGTTTTCTGAACATTTCAATTCCAGTAACAACTGTTTTCTTTGTAGGTTTTAAACCAACGATTTCAACTTCTTCGTTAAGTTTTAATTGTCCTCTTTCAACACGTCCAGTAACAACTGTTCCACGACCAGTGATAGTGAATACATCCTCGATTGGCATTAAGAATGGTTTATCATTATCTCTAGCTGGAGTTTCAATCCACTCATCTACAGCATCTAATAACTGAGCAATGCTTTCTTGATAAGAAGCATCTCCTTCTAGAGCTTTAAGAGCTGAACCTCTTATGATTGGAGTGTTGTCTCCGTCGTATCCATATTCAGTTAGAAGTTCTCTAACTTCCATTTCAACTAAGTCTAATAATTCTTCGTCATCTACCATATCACATTTATTTAAGAATACAACCATACGAGGTACTCCAACTTGACGTGATAATAAGATGTGTTCACGAGTTTGAGCCATAGGTCCATCAGTTGCAGCTATAACTAAGATAGCTCCATCCATTT
>CAMNJS010000016.1 GCA_946541645.1 uncultured Bacillota bacterium
TAAGTAACATCATAAAAATTACAAGTGATGAAAATATTATCGGTTCGTATTTAACCAAAAACTTTGAAGATAATATTAACATTCTAACATTTACCAAAAATGGTATGGTAAAACAAACCCCTATATCAGAGTTAAAAGTCCAAAGATACTCTAAACCAGTAACTCTAATGAAATTAAAGGGCGATGATAAAATTGTTTCATCTATCCCTTCAGGAAAAGAAACCTTTATAACGACAAATAAAGGATATGGATTAAGATATAAGACAGACGAAATTCCTGTAACCGGGTTAAGGGGTAGCGGTGTAAAAGCCATAAATCTAAAAGATGATTTTGTAGTTTCAGGGCAAAGTTACAATGATGAGCCATTCATAACAATCATTACCGACAAAGGAACTGCAAAAAGAATCAAAATAGATGAATTTGAAATTACATCAAGAGCTAGAAAAGGCGTTCTAGTTGTTAGAGATGTTAAAACCAATCCATATCATATAGTAAATGCATTTACAACTGATAATAAAAAAGAGATAGGCATATTAACTGATGAAATAACTTATCATAAAGTTACTGAATTTAGATTATGCGATAGATATCAAACAGGTAACCAAATAACAAAAGAAAAAATTAATAATGCCTTCATAAAAGTGAATCACAGTAATGTAATTGAGGAAGAAGTAGACGTTTCTTTAGACAAAATAGATGAACAAATAATGACTATAGATGATTTCTTAGGAGATTTAAAAGATAATTAGTAGAACAAATAAGTTCTACTTTTTTAATAATCATAAAACAAAATAAAATAAATATAATTATGGTAGGAGGGATTAGATGAAAAAAACAGTACCTTTTACAAAAGAAATAACATTTGATAATAATATTTATGAAATTAGCAGTATTTCGTTAGAACATACATTATCCTTAAAAGAAAAAAATGTTATAAATGGAGCTTTTATCGTAAGCGGAACTTATAAAGTTACAAGCACCAGCATGACAATCGACGAGTTTAACTATAAACTGCCATTTGAAATAAGTATTGATAAAAAATATGACACAAGCGAAGCCACAGTAGATATCAGCGATTTTTATTATGAAGTAATAGATAATAAAATATTATCTATTAATATTGAAGTCTTAATAGATAATATAGAAGAAATAAAGGAGGAGGTTATGAACGATAATGACGAAAAAGAAATAGAAACAGAAAACAGAAATTATGAAGAAAATGAAAAAGAAGCAGTGCCATCAATTTTTGAAAGCTTAGATGATAATGAAAACTACGTTACTTATAAAGTACACATCGTTACAGAAAATGATACTAAAGAATCTATATTGCAAAAATATGAAATAACAAATGCAAAACTAGAATTATATAATGATCTAACAGATTTAAAAATAGGTGATAAACTCATAATACCAGTAGATGGCCAAAATAAATGAAGTATTAAAAAAACATAATTTACCTGTAAAAAAAATAGAAAAAATAAAAAAAGTTACAATAATAGATACCGGAACCGTTAAATATGTATACAAAGATGGGAAAATCGATGAAAAAATACTTGAATATTTAAAATCAAGAAATTTTGATTATATGCCACAACTTATTGAAAACGGCGAATATCAAATAACTAAATACATAGAATGTTTAGACATTCCAAATGAACAAAAAATCATTGATCTAATCAAATTAACCGCACTTCTTCATAGCAAAACTACACACTATAAAGAAATAGACTTAGATTATTATGAAGGAATTTATAGCGACATAGATAACAACTTAAACTATTCATACACATATTACACAGATTTAATAACCATAATAGAATCCAAGATATATCCAAGCCCCAGCGAGCAATTTCTTGCGAGAAATATTTCAAAAATATATGATGTCATCACCGAAAATAAAAAAAGACTAGAAAACTGGCATACATTAATTAAAAATAAAACAAGACAGCGTAATACTATTATACATGGCAACCTTCATTTAGACCATTTTATTAGAAATGAAAATTCATATTTAATAAGCTGGAATAAAGCCAAAATAGCTTCTCCTATCTTTGACCTATATAAATTATATATAAATCACGCCCTAGATTTTGACTTTAAACCGATTTTAAAAGTATATGAAAGTATTTACCCACTTACAGAAGATGAAAAAAAATTATTATATATATTAATAAGCATGGTAGAACCAATTAAAAGACAAGAAAATGAATATGAAACTTGTAAATATATTAGCCATGTCATAGACAGAATATACAAAACTGAAAAACTAATATCACCAGAAGCACCTAAAGAGGGAAAAAAACAATAAAACAAAAATAATTAAAAGCAAAAACACATTAAACCTAGTAACCACAAAAAGCGTAATTATAAGCTGATAAAATAAGATAATAGAAGAAACTAAACACAAAAGACTCCAAATACCAAATTTCATAACCATCACCTATGAATAATATATGATTTTAATATGCAAAAGTTAAATAAAATGTACAGAGGTACATTTTTTGTTTAAAAACATCAAAAATAATGTATAATTATAATAGGTGGTAGCATGAAAGAAAATGGATTTGTCACATCCGCATTACTATACGGCATATTATCATTATTTCTCTTATTGATATTAGGAACAATCTCTGTTATAGGCAGTAGAAAACTTGCCAACGACAAAATAAAACAAAGTGCTTTAGACGACGTTCAAGCACTAACAACGGAACCATCATGCTTTGAAATAAATAATGATAAAATTACAGGATATAATTTTGAAAAATGTCCCCAAACTGTCTTTATTCCAGAAGGCATAACTTCAATAGGAAAAGAAGCTTTCAAATATAATGAAGGAGAGTACTTAACAAGTGTGACAATTCCATCAACTGTAACCGAAGTAGCTAGCGATGCTTTTGCCGGCCAAAATGATGTAATGTTTATATTGAAAAATCCGAATGAAATAATTATTGAATATGTTGAAGATGCAAAATACTCTCAAGGTGGTAATTATTGGGGCGCCCCAAGCTCAACTTATAGAATAGATTAAGTATCGAAAGATACTTTTTTCTTTACAAAAAATAATGTATAATATAAAAAAAGGCAGGTGTTAAAATGTTTGTTGACGAAATAGTAGTAGAACTATATGCTGGAGACGGCGGCGACGGATGCATGGCTTTCAGAAGAGAAAAATATGTGGCAATGGGCGGCCCATTTGGTGGTAACGGTGGAAAAGGCTCAGACATCATATTTAAAGTTGATGAAGGGCTAAATACTCTAGTTGACTTTAAATATAAAAGAATAATTAAAGGCAGCAATGGTGAAAATGGATTAGGAAAGGGAAAACACGGAAAAAACGCCGAAGATATTATCATACCTGTTCCAGAAGGAACAATTGTTACCGACTTTGACACAGGATTAGTAATTGCTGATTTAACCGAAAATGGTTCAGAAGTAGTAGTTGCCAAAGGCGGCCGCGGAGGAAGAGGCAACATGGCCTTTGCCACTCAAAATAATCCCGCACCTAAATACGCTGAAAATGGGGAACCTGGAGAATATCGTAAAGTAAAAGTCGAATTAAAATTAATGGCAGACGTTGGACTAGTAGGTAAGCCTAGCGTCGGAAAATCAACAATCATATCTAAAATATCCGCGTCAAAACCTAAAATTGCCGATTATCCATTTACTACTTTGAAACCAAACTTAGGCGTTGTTAAAGCCCCTGACGGATACAGTTTTGTAGTTGCCGATCTACCGGGATTAATTGAGGGAGCCTCATTAGGAAACGGACTTGGAGACAAATTTTTAAAACACATTGAAAGAACAAAAATAATCGCCCACGTTATAGATATGTCAGGCTATACTAATGATCCCTATAGTGATTATATTACTATAAACAAAGAAATAGAAAACTTTAATAAAAAACTACTAAATAAAAAACAAATAATAATTGCCAACAAAATGGATATGCCAAAAGCAAAAGAAAATTTAGAAAAATTTAAAGAAAAAGTGAAAGAACCAATTTACGAAATATCAGCCATTACAGCCCAAGGATTAGAAAAGGTCATTTATGCTCTTGCAGATACACTAAAATCACTTCCAAAGACAAAACTATATGAAGAAGAAAACTTTGAAAACCACGTTATATATAAATTTAAAGAAGAAAAACCGTATGAAATAGTTAAAGATAATGAAACTTGGATTATTAAAGGAAATCAGATAGAAAAACTATTTAAAATGAGTAGATTAGATACTGACGAGGCCATATTTAGATTTTCAAACAAATTAAGAAAAATGGGAATTGATGACGAGCTAAAAGAAAAAGGAGCTAAAGAAGGCGATATAGTAAAAATACTAGATTTTGAATTTGAGTATAGACAGTAAACTACCAAAAAGGTAGTTTTTTTATTAGAAAAAATCAAAAACACAATTTCCCACAATTAAAACATATTATTATGATTTTTTATTGATATGATGATAATGTCAAAGGAAGTGATAGATGATAAAATCTGAATATTAAATAAAGAAATAATTTAATTTTATATATAAAAATCACGAAAGGAAGTGATATATGTAGAAAAAGGAAAAGGAAAAATGTTATAGTATATATAGAGGCGATAATCAATGTATAAAATTTGTTTAGTAGAAGATGAAGAAAATTTAAATAATTTAATAAAATCTTACTTAGAAAGAGAAGGGTATGAGGTAATCTGTTATTATAACGGTAAAGACGCTTTAAGTCACACGGCAGACAGTGCCGATTTATGGATATTAGATATAATGTTGGGCGACGAAGTAAGTGGTTACGATATCATAAAAGAAATTAGAAAAGAAAGTACAGTCCCCGTTATATTTACCTCAGCTAGAGATCAGGACTTGGATAAAATAATAGGTTTAGAACTAGGAAGTGATGATTATATTACTAAACCATATTCCCCAAAAGAATTAGTATTACGAGTTAAAAACCTCTTAAAAAGAGTCTACGCTAAAGAAACTGAAAAGTTAAAATATGATAATTACGAAATAGATTTGGATAAAAGACAAGTATTTGACGGTTCCAAAGAACTATCTCTCACTACTTTGGAATTTGACCTTCTAGTAATGCTTATGCAAAACAGAAATAAATCTTTTAGCCGAAATAATATATTAGAAAGCATCTGGGGACACGACTATTTTGGAAGTGATAGAGTAGTTGATGATTTAGTAAGAAGACTCCGAAAGAAAATGCCAAAATTAAGATTGAATACAATCTATGGCTATGGGTACAGATTATCATGAAGTTAAAACACAATTTATATAGACAATTATTAGTTGTCACAATCGCAATATTTATGATAATTTATATAAATGTTGCTATAATTCTTCCAAGAACACTAGTCCCACTATATGAAAAAAGTATATATGCATATTTAAACAATCCATTAGAAATAGTAAGAAATGACTTTAGTACAAATGATATTGAAAGCGATATTGCGTATATTTATATAAATGGGGAAAATATCTACTCATCAAACAATTTAAATGAGATAATAAATCTAAACACTAAACAAATTTTAGATAAAATAAATCAAAAATCTGGTAAATTCATATATAAAACAAAAACATATTATTACAGTACCAGAAATGATTCAAACAGCTATAAGGTAGCTATAACAGATGACACTTACATAAGAAACATGCGAAGTGATCTATTTAAGACATTGTTTCCAGTTCTATTAAGTACTTTACTTGTAATATTATTTATAGTTGCCATATGGAGTCAGTCAATTGCAGATAAAATATTAAAATTAAAAGATAAGGTAGACAACTTAGATAACGAAAATTATAATAAAAAATATAATTTCAAGACAGACGATGAATTAAAAGTATTATCAGATGCCATCGATGATATGAAACTAACTCTTCAAAAAAGTGAAGAGTACAAAAATCAAATGTATCAAAATATTTCTCATGATTTTAAAACCCCTCTTACTGTTGTAAAGTCATATATTGAAGCAATAGAAGATGGCATTGAAGATGAAAAAAACGGATTAAAAATTATTAAACAAGAAATAAATAAACTAGAAATAAAAGTACACTCCTTACTATATTTAAATAAACTCACATATATAAAAGATATGGATAGCTATAAAAGTGGAAACATAAACATAGTTGATATTTTGCAGTCATCAGTCAAAAAATTTAAAATCACAAGGCCAGATATTAAATGGCAAATTAACATTTTAGATACAAAAACCACATTTAAAGGAACTAACGACATGTGGGAAGCGATAATTGATAATATATTAAGTAATTTTATTAGATATGCTGAAAAAGAAGTAAAAATCACTGTTAAAAACCATAAAATTACATTATTTAATGATGGACCAAATATCGACGAAAAAATCTTAAGTGACATGTTTACTCCTTATAAAAAAGGAATAAAAGGCCAGTTTGGCTTAGGCCTATCTATTGTTAAAAAGACCTTGGCACTGCTTGGATATGAAGTAACAGCTAAAAATGAACGCAAGGGTATAAGTTTTATTATAAAATAGAAAGTAACTTAACTTTCTATTTTAATTTGACAAAAACATAAAAAATAATATAATATTCAAACTGTGAGGGGGACATAATACATGCAGAAAAGAAAAATGAAATTAAATAAAAAAAATATAGCATTAGCGCTTGTTACCTCAGTGGCTTTAATATCCGGTGCAAAAGCGGTATATCATAAGATTTCTAATAATAATTCAAGCTTCCTTACCGCAGAAGAAACGGGCCAAAGAGAGATACTTTTAAAAGACGACGAAATAAAAAAAGAAGAAAAGTCATATGCGGGTATTGGGTATACAACTGAAGGACTAATAATTATAACAGCTTTAAGCTCAAGCGTGTTTTTATACAAAAACGATAGTGAAAAAAACCAAAGAATATATAATAATGCCATTGAAAGCGAAATAAAAAGAAAAATAAAATAAAAGTTCATATCAATCATGAACTTTTTTTATAAAAAAACTAGTAAAAACTAGTTATGCAGCATTAATTTTTTTTATTGTTCTAAGCTCACGAGCTGAAACTTTATATTTCTTACCATTAATTGTAATAGTTTGCAAATTTGGTTTAAAAGCATGCTTAGTCGCATTTAGCGCATGCGAACGGCGATTTCCAAATAAAGGTTTAGTATCAGTAATTTTTTTTGCCATAATATCCCTCCTTAAAGTTTTCTGCCATTTAACTTTATCACAAACTTCAAAATAAGTCAATTTTTTAGCGCAAATATTTTAAAAATAGTTAAAAATATAGTAAAATATCTATAGAAGGTGATAACGTGGTTCCACTTAATATAAAGACAGACAGTTACTTACTACATAGTATGATCAAAACAAAAGATTTAGTCGAAGCAGCTAAAGAAAATAATATAAAAGCTCTCACCATTACCAATAACAACATGTATGGAGTTATAGAATTCTATAAAGAATGTATGAAAAATAATATAAAACCTATAATCGGATTAGAAATAGAGCTACCAGAAAAAATAATACTATATGCGAAAAATTATGAAGGATATAAAAACCTAATAAGGATTACCACCTTAAAAAATGAAAAAGGAATCACGATAGATGACTTAAATAAATATAGTGAAAGTCTTATATGTATTGTTCCATTTTCATCAAGAATACATTATAATGAATTAAAAAAAATATATGAAATAATATATGTTTCATATAAAAATGATGAAGAAAAAGAAAAAATAAAACTTAAAAACAAAATATACATGAATGAAATACTATGTATAAGAAAAGACGATGAAAAGTATTTAAAATATTTAAAAGCTATAAAAGAAGGAAAAAATCATTTAGAAGTAGAAGAAATAAGTAATGTTAGTCTACTTCCACTAAATGAAAAACTGCTAGATAATGAAATAGATACATTATGTGATATTAAAATAAAAATGCATCAAGACTTACTTCCAATATATACTGAGAATGACTCATACGAGCTACTAAAAAAAGAATGCATTAAAGGAATGAAAAGAATATTCGGCACTTCAGCTCCTAAAAAATACGCAATTAGATTAAAAGAAGAATTAGAAGTAATTAAAAAAATGGGATTCTGTGACTATTTTTTAATAGTTGCTGATTATATAAATTATGCTAAAAGACATAATATTTTAGTTGGCCCAGGACGAGGAAGCGCAGCGGGGTCATTAACTGCGTACACCTTAAATATAACCACTGTTGACCCACTAAAATACGACTTACTTTTTGAAAGATTTTTAAACCCAGAAAGAATAACTATGCCTGATATCGACGTTGATTTTGAAGATACAAAAAGAGAAGAAGTTATAAACTACTGCATAGAAAAATATGGAAATAAAAAAGTCGCGTTAATAATTACATTTGGAACGCTTGCATCGAAACAAGCAATCAGAGACGTCTCAAGAGTTTTAGAAATAGAGCAAAAAAAAATAGATATCCTATGTAAAATGTTGGATCCCAAAAAAAATTTAAAAGAAAATTATAATAAAGAAGTTAAAAATTTTATTGAGATTAATCAAGAATTAAAGCAAGTATACAATATAGCAATTAAATTTGAAGGTCTAAAAAGACATACATCAGTTCATGCTGCCGGTGTCGTTATGTCAAAATATAGCTTGGAAGAAAACCTACCATTAGATAAAAACGGGGATTTTTATGTTTCAGAATATGACAAAGATTATTTAGAAGAATTAGGACTTTTAAAAATGGATTTTCTATCAATAAAAAATTTAACACTAATAGCTAATATATTAAAAGAAACTAATCTAAAATTTGATGATATTGCTGAAGACGATAAGGAAGCCTTAAATGTATTTAAAAATGTAAATACAGTCGGCATTTTTCAGTTTGAATCATCAGGAATGATTAATTTCTTGAAAAAATTAAAGCCAGACACCTTTGATGATATTGTTGCCGCCTTAGCATTATTTAGACCAGGACCAATGAAAAATATAGATTCCTACATAAGAAGAAAAAAAGGAGAAGAAAAGATAGATTATTTCCACGACGATTTAAAAAAAATTTTAGAACCAACTTATGGAATAATAGTATATCAAGAGCAAATTATGCAAATTGCTAGTACAATGGCTGGGTATACTTTTGCCGAAGCCGACCTATTAAGAAGAGCAATGAGTAAGAAAAAAGAAGACATTCTTTTAAAAGAAAAAGATAAATTTGTAACAGGCGCAGTAAAAAAAGGATATGATAAAGATTTAGCCATAAAAGTATACGATTTAATATTTAGATTTGCCGAATACGGATTTAACAAATCTCATACTGTAGCTTATGCGATGATATCCTATAAAATGGCCTATTTAAAAGCACACTATCCGAAAATATTTATGAAACACCTATTGAATCAAGCTATTAATAGTGAAGCAAAAACAAAAGAATATATATACGAATGTAAAAAATATGGAATAAATATTGAAAAACCAAATATTAATCTGAGTACAGATACATATGAAATAATAAATGATAAAATAATATATCCACTTACAAATATAAAAAACATCGGTATAAATGCCGCCCAATCTATTATCGAGGAAAGAAAACGAGGAAAATTTAAAGATATTTTTGACTTTGTAAGTAGATGCTATAAAGAAAACATCACCTCAAAAACTATTGAAAGTTTAATTTTCTCTGGAGCTTTTGATACTTTTAATATCAATAAAAAGACTCTTATAGAAAATTTAGAACTACTAATAAATTACGGTGAAATAGGGACATATTTAGAAGATGAACTATTTAAACCAGAACTAGAAATAAAAAATGAATATTCAAGTAAAGAACTAATGAAACAAGAATTAGAAACATTTGGCTTCTATTTAAGTAGCAATCCGATAACTGAATACAAAAATAGTAACAAACATATCGAATTAAAAGACATAGCTACATATTTTGACAAAATAATTGAAACCATTGTATATATCGACAAAATCAGAGTAATTAATACAAAAAATGGAGACAAAATGATGTTTATAACAGGAAGTGATGAGTTATCTAAAATAGATATTGTAGTCTTCCCAAAAATTTACAGTGAAAACTCTAATATAAAAGAAGGTAATATAATAAAAATAAAAGGAAAAGTTGAAAAAAGATATGATGAATATCAAATAATTGCAAATAACATAATTAAACTTAATTAGTATATATTTTTTATAAAAAATGTGATATTATTAAAATAGAGGTGTAGAGAATGAAAAGGGAAAATAAACAGATGATTTTTATATATTTACTAGTATTTATAATAATAGTTTTGTTAATATTTTTAACGAAAATAATATTAGATGCAAATAAAAAGGAAGAGTTAAAGCCAAAGCAAAACGAAAGTAACGTTACTCATGATATAAATAGTGAGTGCACATTTAATGTCACTTTTGACGAATATAATAGACTAACTAGCGTAGGTTGTAGTGGCAAACATAATATATATGATATTAATGATATAAACCTAGATGGCATGAGACTTAAAGTGTCTATAAATCACGCAGATATTCAAGACGAAAATACAGGTTTATATATTAATGATAAAAAAATTACAAATAGCACTGGCATCGGCAAAATAAAATTCGGCATATTTAGTAACATGCTATTTGTCTTTGACACTAGTAAAAACAATGTATTAGTATTTAATAAAATGGGTGAAAACGTATACAATTTAAATGATATTTTAAATAAAAATCAAATTAAAGAGAACTCTTTAGAAAATGAAACATTAAAAATATCATCATTAGATCCTGCAAGTTTTATCTTCGCGGAAGGAGCATTTGAATTTAATTCATCTACAAATAGCTGCCAAAATGGAGAGATAGCTAAAGGATCACATTATAAAGTTACCTATAATGGTGAAACATTTAATTTGCCAGAATTTATGAATTTAATAAATTGTCAATAAAAATAGCGTTTTAAAAACACTATTTTTTAATACTATTTTTTAAAATTTCTAAAATTTGATTACGCTCATCTAATGAAGAATTTTCCCATAACAATTCAAAAAAAACACCAAGACCAGGTAAAGTGACTTCATCCTTGTCATTAACTGAAGATTCTATTGACTCTTCTATATCTTTAGTATCTGAATCTTTGAAATTACTAATGACATGCTGTCTAATACTAATATTCATAATATCATCCTTTCCAGTCATATAATGTGTAAAGTAAATATAAAATATACAAAAATCGTGTATTTTCTAAAATAAAAAGTGTATAATTTTTTTAGAATAGGGGGAGTTAATATGAAAGTTTTGATTATTATAATACTGCCTATAATATACACATATAAAGCACGCAAAAATTTGAAGAAAAGGGAGAGCAAAGTAAAGGAAGATTGGAAAAAAATAGACAGCCTTCTAAAAATTAGAAATGATATAATTCCTGATTTAATAGACATCACTAAGAAATATATAAATAATGAAGAAACACTAAATAATATTATAAATACAAGAAAAGACTTATTAGTATCTAAAACAAAAAAAGATAAAATTAAGCACTCTAATCAGCTTACTAGTGAATTAAGCTATTTATTTTCTATCACCGAAGATTACAACAATTTAAAAGAAAATAATAACTTTATTGATATTCAAAATAAGCTTCATGACACAGAAGACCAAATAAATAAATCAAGGAAAAAATATAATAACTCAGTTTCTGCGTATAAAAAGAAAATGAATGGCTTTCCAACTAAGATAGTAGCCTATGTGTTTAAATTTAAACCAGCTTTAGTATTTGAAGAAGCCGAAAAAATTAAATTTGAAAAGCCAAAAATTGAAAAAACCGAAGTATTAGAATTATAATAATTTTAATACTTTTGTTGTATTAAAAACAAATGTTTGCTATAATGTGACTAGGTGATATTAGTGAAAATTGAAAAAATACAAAAAACAGGATCAAAATATAAAATATTTTTAAACAATGGAAGCGTCATAACAACCTATGAAGAAGTCATTTTAAAAAACGGACTTTTATATAATAAGCAATTAGATGAAAATATAATAGAAAAGATAAACAGTGATTCTACATATTATGAAAGCTATCACAAAGCACTAAATCTTATAAATAAAAGATTAAGAAGTGAATTTGAAGTAAGAGTAGCCTTAGCTAAAAGTGAACTACCTTTAAAAGATATAAATAACATTATTGATGATTTAAAAAAAATAAATCTTATTAACGACGAAGCCTATGCTAAGGCATATACAAACGACAAGATAAATTTATCGCTAGATGGTCCATATAAAATAAAAAGAAATCTTGAAGAAAATAAAATAGCAAATGAGTTTATAGAAAAAGCTTTATCAATATTGGATGAGGAAATATTAAAAAATCGTATTGATAAATTGATAAATAAAAAATTAAAATCTAACACAAAATATTCAGCATACATGCAAAAACAAAAAATAATAAATTACTTGATTAACCTTGGATATGATAAAAATATGATTTTAAATAGATTAGAAAATATTAAAATAGAAAACAAAAACGCAGATATTGAAATGGACAAAATATATAATAAATTGAAGTTAAAATATAAAGATGATGAATTATACTACAAACTAAAAAATAAACTATACACTAAAGGATACACAAAAGAAGAAATAGAAAACTATATAAAAAATAGCTCATTAATTTGAGCTATTTTCAGTTGTAGATGAACTTAAAGCAGTTTTAATAGAACTATTATATGATTTTCTTAAACCAGAATCTTCTATTTTTAAATTATATTTTTTGCGAAGAGCAACTAAAGCTTTAGTTTGTAAAGTAGAGTCATTACTAATTCTCTCTTCAACAATTTTATCGATAATATCTTCCTTAACCTTGCTTAATTTTGGTTTAGCTTTTTGTTTAACCCTATAAATTATATGATATCCATATTCTGATTTTACAGGGTCCTTACTATACTCACCATCTTTTAAAGCAACGCAGCCTTCCCAGAATTCGTCAACTACCGCACCATAAGTTACAGTAAGTTTCCCACCATTAGATGCAGTTCCTTCATCGTCAGAGTACTTTTTGGCAAGTTTTTCAAAGTCTTCACCCTTATTTAATTTTTTAATAATTTTTTCGGCTTCTTTTTTAGCTTCTTTTTCAGCCTCCTGTTTTTCCTCATCAGACATATTATCTTTAGTATTTGGGCTTATTAAAATATGTTTTGCTTCAATATCACCAAAAATTTTCTCCTTATAATATTCATTAATATCATCATCTGTTACATTTTCTTTAACATAATTTTCGGCTACAACTTTTTTCTTATAATCTAAAATTAAAACATCTTTAAAAGCATCTTCGCTTTTATAACCAGCATTAGCTAAAGCAGAAGTAAAATCCATTCCATAACTTTCGTAAGAATCTTTATATGATTTTATTTGAGATTCAGCAGATGACTTAGCATCCTCATCAGTTTTAATTTCCTTATTAACAATATAATCATCAATCATATTTGTCAAAACCGTAGCCCCACCTTGTGTTTTAAGCTCATTATACAATGATTCAGCCGTGATTTTTTTTCCGTCCATTTTAGCAACTACTTTTTCTCCATTTTTTAACGTAGCAGTTCCACAACCAGTAAGAAGTAATACGGCTGCTAAACTAATTAATAATTTTTTGTTCAACGTAAACGCTTCCTTTCATATGTATGCCATATTTCATACATATAAATCATAGCAAATTTTCAAACAAAAAACAACATTTTAAAGTTAATTTCCACAATAGTAATCACACAAATCAAAAATTTCCATAAAATAATGTGAAAAGATAAAAAGGAGGATGATTTATAATGTGTAATACAAATAATGGAGCAGCAATTGTACTAGTACTATTTATTCTTTTAATAATCATACTTGGAGCCTGGATTTAATCTAGAAAGGAGTAAATTATGAATAACTGTGAAAAACATAACCAAGGAAATAATGGTGGATACCTAATTATCCTAGTATTATATATTTTACTAGCAATCTTACTTGGTTCAACACTTTATTATTAGTGGTATGCGGTGCATATCACTTTTTATATGTAAAGTGCAGCAAAAAAAGTGGAAAAACTATTTACAAATCAAAAACAGGATAGTAGAATAGTGGTATACAGTGAAAAACTGTGGAGAAAAGTGGGTGATTATATGTTCATGGGTGAGTATCATCAAAAGATAGATGAAAAAGGACGTTTAATCATACCAGCTAAAATCAGATATGAATTAGGTGAAAATTTTATTATTACAAGAGGTTTAGATGGCTGTCTATTTATATATCCCAAATTAACTTGGGATAAAATTATAAATAAATATGCTGAACTTCCCAATATAAAAGAAGCTAGAAATTTTATGAGATTTTTCTTATCAGGTGCCATGACCTGCGATCTTGACAAGCAAGGTAGAATAAATATTTCATCACCACTTATAAACTATGCTGATTTAACTAAAGACTGTGTTGTTATAGGCGTTGGTGAAAGACTAGAAGTTTGGAGCTTAGATAGATGGAATAAGTTTACTTTAGAAAACGAAGATAGCTTTTCTGAACTTGCCGATAATTTATTTTCACAAAATATCGTTTAGGGGGATATAAAATGCACACAAGTGTCATGCTTAAAGAAAGTATAGATTACTTAAACTTAAATAATAATAGTATAGTCATCGATTGTACATTAGGCTACGCCGGACATAGCAGTGCAATTTTAAAAAAAATACCCAATGGTTTTTTATACGCTTTTGATCAAGATAGCGAAGCTATAAAAGAAGCGGATAAGAAATTAAAACAAATAAACAATAACTACAAAATAATTAATAAAAATTTTATTAATATAAAAAAAGAAATAGATGAAAAAGTTGATGCGATTATCTTCGATTTAGGTGTTTCTTCACCGCAGCTCGATGAAGACTATAGAGGCTTTAGCTACCATAAAGAAGCCAAACTAGATATGCGAATGAACCAAAATCAAGAATTAACCGCATATCAAGTAGTTAATGGTTATCCAAAAGAAAAATTAATAGATATTTTTAGAAAATATGGTGAAGAAAAATATTCATCTAGTATTGCTAGTGGAATTATAAAAAAAAGGGAAGAAAAGCCAATTGAAACAACTTTAGAACTCGCTGAAATAATAAAAGGAAATGTTCCTGAAAAATATCGTAAAAAATCTCACCCAGCTAGAAAAATATTTCAGGCTATTAGAATTGAAGTAAACGATGAATTAAATGTTTTTGAAAGAGCTTTAAAAGATGCCTTAGGAATGCTTAAAAAAGGTGGAAGGATAAGTGTTATAACTTTTCACTCACTAGAAGATAAAATATGTAAAAAAATATTTAATGAAGTAAGCAAAATTCCAAAAGAGCTAAGTAAACTCCCAGTTATTCCAGATGAATATAAACCAAAATATAAAATAATCGCAAATATTTCTCCAAGTAAAGAAGAAATAGAAAGTAATAATAGATCTAGAAGTGCAAAACTTAGAGTAATTGAAAGAATATAGAAAGGACTGGTTTTATGGCTAAGAAAAAACAAAAAAAATCAAAAGTAACCAAGGGTGAAAGGCTCCTTTATACTTCTGCTTGTTTTTGCTTTGTCATAATGCTTGGACTAAAAATATTTTGTGGAGCCTCTATCGGTGAAACGAAAATGAGCATTGAAGAAACTAAATATAAAATAGACACACAAGAAAAAACAAATGAAAGCCTAACAATGAAAGTAAATGAACTTACATCATTTGAAAACGTAAAAAAAGTTGTTGAAGAAATGGGGCTTGCATACAATAACGACAATATAATCGTTATTGATAGTGGAAGGTGAAACAAATGAAACAAAAACAGAACGTCAAAAATTGGAAATTTCCAAGAAATGTCTTTCTTGTTTTTTTGTTTGCCATAATTATATTATTCGCTAAATATTGCTACTTAGCTTTATCACCAAATGTTAATGGAAGAAATATGAAAGCCTTTGCTGCAAATAGAAATACAGTATCTAAAGTATTAAAAGCTAAAAGAGGAACAATATATGATTTTGAAGGCAACATTCTTGCCCATAATGTAACATCATATACCTTAATTGCTTACTTAGAACCATCTAGAAGTACCAAAACTAAAATTAACCATGTAAAAGACATTGATACAACGGCTAAAGCTTTAGCAGAAGTTCTAGAAGCCGATGAAAATGAAATTAAAAGTAGACTAGAAAAAGGAAGAGATGCAAATAAATATCAAATAGAATTTGGAAGCATCGGCAAAAATATTACTGAAATGAAAAAAAGCGAAATTGAAAGATTAAACTTACCAGGTATTGATTTTGAAGAAACTTATAAAAGGTATTATCCAAACGGTGATTTTGCCTCTTACATATTAGGGTATGCCAAAACGAATGAAGCAAAAGATGAAAACGGAAAGATAGTAACATCAATAGATGGTGAAATGGGAATAGAAGCTAAATTTGATAGTGAGCTTAAAGGAACAGACGGATATTTAAAATACGAACAAGACCGTTTTGGCTATAAAATACCAGATACTGCTGAAACCAGAATAGATGCCATAAATGGAGAAGACATTTATTTAACCATTGATTCAAACGTTCAAAGATTTGTTGAAACGGAAGTTCAAGCAATTCAGCAAAAATATAAACCAGAGTGGACTATGATATCAGTTATGGACGCCAAAACAGGAGACATCTTAGCTTCTGCTGGAACCCCTTCGTTTAATCCTAACCTAAGAGATTTAGTAAGCTATCAAAACCCACTAGTGTCAAATGCCTTTGAACCAGGATCAACTATGAAAACATATACTTATATGTGCGCTATAGAAAAAGGAACCTATAACGGTAACGCAACCTTTAGATCAGGGAGTATTGAAGTGGCTGATGCGATTATTAAAGACTGGAATAACAAAGGCTGGGGAACAATTAATTATGATAAAGGTTTTGAATATTCAAGTAACGTTGGCGTTACTACCATGATTAATAAATTCATAACAAGAGACGAATTAAAAGCTTGCCTTAAAAAATATGGATTTGGCAAGTCTACGGGTATTGATTTGTCAAAAGAGGAAACAGGTTCACTAGGATTTAAATACCCAGTTGAAGTTGCTAATGCCACCTTTGGGCAAGGCGTCAATACAACTCCGATCCAGCACCTAAAAGCTTTATCAATGCTCGCTAATAACGGTAAAGAAGTAACCCCACACGTTGTAAAAAAAATAATAGATTCTAATACAAATAAGACAATATACGAACGAAAAATAGAAACAACAGAAGCTCTAGTTAAAGAAACAACTATAAACAAAATAAAAGATTTAATGTATAACGTTGTTAATAGCGAAGATCCTGAGGCGACCGGTAAAAAATATTATATTGAAGGCTTTAATGTAATTGGAAAAACTGGAACATCACAAATATATGATGAAAAAAAAGGTGGATATTTAAAAGGCGAAAACGATTATATATATTCATTTGCCGGAATGTATCCAAAAGATAACCCAGAAATAATAATATATGCCGCTATTAAAAAACCAAATACACCAACTTCTAGTACTTTAAGCCCATCAGTTGTAAATTTAATGAAAAACATTGCTAAATATCGAAATATGTTTGAAGAAAAAACTCAAACAAATAGTAGTGTAACTTCACTTACCCTAGATTCATATATTAATAAAAAAACCGAAGACATTAACAATATACTAAAACAAAATAATATCCAAACAGTTATTATTGGTAGTGGTGATAAAATAATATCCCAGTATCCAAATAAAGGCGAAAAAGTTCTTTCGTATGATAAAGTATTTTTAATAACAAATAAAGATGAAGGTAAAATGCCAGATTTAAAAGGATATTCTAGATCAGAAGTAATTTACTTAATGAAAACACTAAATTATAAATATGAATTAGAAGGCTATGGCCATGTTGTAAGTCAAAGTATTAACCCAGGAGAAGAAGTTAAAAATAGTGTAGTTCATATAAAGTTGGAAGCTTAAAAAAGCTTCCTTTTCTTATTGTAAATAAAAACTAATTAAGGTATAATAAAACTAAAGTGGAGGATTAAAAATGAAGAAGTATTTTGTAATATTATTAGGCATATTTATACTGACAGGCTGTGCTGAAAAAGAAACTGTAAACTGTAACGTTGATGGAAAAGAAGCAATATTTACCTTAAAAAATGGTATAATTAGTCACTATAAAGTAAATGGCATTCCAAAATCCAACTCAGAAATAGCCGAAATAAATGGAACATATTTTACTAGCTCAGTAACTAATGAAGACGCTAAATTAGCTCTTCAAAACTATATAAACTCTATAGGAGGTACTTGTGACTAAAAGAAAAGTAAAAATAAAAAGAATAGTTCTTTTTATAGTAATAATATATTTTTTAATAATGCTTATATTAACAATACCTAAACTAACTACAAAAAAAGAAATAAAAAAAACAAAAACCAAAGAAATAAAAGAAGAAGTAAAAACCACAAAATTAAGCATGCTTATGGTAGGCGACGCCTTACTACATGGATCAGTATATAGAGATGCCTATAAAGATGGTAAATATGATTTTTCTTCCCAGTTAGAATTAATTAAACCTATAGTAGAAAAATACGATTTAGCCTTTTATAATCAAGAAACTATTTTAGGCGGAACAGAATTAGGCCTATCAGACTACCCAACCTTTAACTCACCATGGGAATTCGGTGATAATATGTTAAATATCGGCTTTAATATAGTAAACTTAGCCACTAACCACACCATGGATAGAGGAGAAAAAGCTATACTAAAATCATGTGAATACTGGAACCCTAAAAAAGAAAAAATATTATTTGCCGGAAGTTACTGCTCTAAAGAAGATAGAGACGAAATAAAAATATTTGAAAAAAATGGAATAAAATACACTATGCTTTCATATACATATGGAACTAACGGCATAAAAGTTCCAGAAGGTAAAGAATACTATGTAAACCTTTATAGCGATGAACAAGCTAAAAAAGACATTGAAAAAGTAAGAGATAAAGTAGATTTACTTTTAATTTCCATGCACTGGGGAATAGAATACCAAACTGAGCCAACCGAAGAACAAAAAAGAGAAGCAAAATATTTATCAGATTTAGGAGCGGATATAATAATTGGAACCCATCCCCATATCATTGAGCCAGTTACTTACATAGATGATACTTTAGTAATTTATTCATTAGGAAACTTTATATCAGCCCAGTCAACAAATAGTGATTATAATACTATGGTTGAACTTATGACTACAGTAGACATAGTAAAAGAAACCAAAGGAAGTAAAAGTACTATAAAACTTGAAAACTTAAATAACGAATTATTATATAATTACTATACAAAAACAAGCAGAAAATGGTATAACTTTAAAGTAGTTCCATTTTCCGAGATGAATACAAACTATAACCCGGATTATAAAAGACTATATGACAAATATAGTAAAGTAGTAAAACTATATGATGAAAATATACCCGTTAAAGAAGCCGCATAGCTTCTTTTTCTTGACTTATAAAAAATTAAACATTATAATTAATATAGATAATACGGAGGATGGATTATGAGAACAATAAGAAGAAAACGTGGCAAAAGACAAAAACAAATATTAATATTAAGTACATTAACCTTATTTTCTATATTAACAGTAGGTTATGCAGCTTTTCAAACCAATATATCACTTACTGCTAAAGGTAATGTTAAACCAACAGTATCTTATACAATAGATCAGTTAAAAGCAACAGTTGGAACTTGTGGCAATGGAGAACTTGTAGAAGATCCAACCGAACCAGGCAGATA
>CAMNJS010000017.1 GCA_946541645.1 uncultured Bacillota bacterium
ATTGGAGCTTTTATAATGTCTCTATATCTATCCATTAAGAAAGCACCTCCTCTATTGACTTAACTGCATCTTTAGTAATAACTAAATAATCAGCAGCAATTATATCCAAAGTATTTATTTCATCATTCTGAAGAAGTTCAACTTTTGGAATATTTCTAGTAGCCAAAATTAAATTGTCAGTAAGATCATGAGTGACGATTAAAATGTTATTAGAAACTTTTAAATCATCTAAAATCTTAATCATGTCTTTTGTTCTGTTAGTTTTTAAATTTAAATCCTCTAAAACTATTACAGCTCCTTCTTGAGCTTTATAGCTAAGTGCTGATTTAAGTGCTAAAACCCTTTCCTTTTTATTCATTTTCTTTCCGTAAGTTCTTGGATGTGGTCCGAATACTACACCACCATGATACCAATGTGGAGCTCTGGTACTTCCTTGTCTTGCATGACCAGTTCCTTTTTGTCTCCATGGTTTTTTTCCACCGCCACTTACGTCACTACGTGTTTTAGTATTAGCTGTTCCTTGTCTTTGTGCGCTTTGTGCAAGAGTTATTGCATCATAAAGTACTGCGTTGTTTGGAGTCATTCCCCAAACATTTTCATTTAAGGTAATGTCGCTAACTTTTTCGCCTTTAAGGTTAACTATTTGATTCTTTTTCATAATTTACCTCCTAGTTTTGTTCCTCTGCGGTTTGTTCAGAAGCAGATTCCTCTTGAACCTCGGTAGTATCTTCAGAAACTTCATTATTCTCTTCTACAGTTTCTTGTTCTTCTACTGTTACCTCGGCTTGTTCTTCCTTATTCCAACTTACAAGTTCAGCTCTTTCGTTAACTTTACCAGGATTTTTAACAGCGCTTTTGATAATAACTAAAGACTTTTTAGGTCCAGGAATATTTCCTTTAACTAAAATTACATTGTTTTCTACATCTACAGCAACAATCTCTAAATTTTGAATAGTTACTGTAAGCACTCCCATATGACTTGGTAAGCCTCTACCCTTAAACACACGCATTGGTCTCATAGTACCAAGTGAACCAGGTCCTCTGTGATAATGTGAACCGTGTCCCATTGGTCCTCTTTGTTGGTTATATTTTTTAATTGATCCCTGGAACCCTTTACCCTTAGAAGTTCCAGTTACGTCGACAACTTCCCCAACTTCAAAAATGTCTGCCTTTATTTCTTGGCCTAAAGTATAGTCGTCAACATTTACACCTCTGATTTCTTTAAAGAAGCGCTTAGGTGTAGTTTTTGCTTTGCTAGTAATACCAGCAGAAGCCTTTGTCGCAAGCTTCTCTCTTTTTGTATCAAAGCCAAGTTGAATTGCTTCATAACCATCATTTTCTTTAGTCTTTATTTGAGTAACCACATTAGGTGTAACTTCAACAACAGTTACAGGAATAAGCTTACCATCTTGGTTAAATACTTGAGTCATTCCAATTTTACGACCTAAGATTCCTTTCATATTTCTTTCCTCCTATTATTAGTTTTGTTTAATTTGAATATCAACACCGCTTGGAATATCTAGATGCGATAATGCATCGATAGTCTCCTTACTTGGATTATTGATATCAATAAGTCTTTTATGAGTTCTCTTTTCGAATTGTTCACGTGAATCTTTATATTTGTGAACAGCTCTTAAAATTGTAATCTTTTCAACTTCAGTTGGAAGTGGCACAGGTCCGCTAACTTCTCCACCAGTTCTTTTAACTGTGTCAACAATTTTAGCACAAGCTGCGTCTAAATTCTTATGTTCAAAAGATTTTAATTTAATTCGAACTTTAGCACTTGACATATTGTATCCTCCTCTCGCCTATATCTAAGTATAGACTTGCTCCGTGTAAAAACCCGATAGTCACCAGAAAATATTTTGCAACTTAACCTGGCGTATCGGCAACCTCACACATCTAAGCACGTCACACACTCAAAATTATACACAATAATTATATGAAAATCAAGGCTTTTTTTTACTTTTTAACTTTTTTTAATTATTTTTTGTGCAATATTGCTTAACCACCTTCCAAATGTTATAATTTTTATGGTGATTGTAATGAAAGTATCAATATTAGGTTCTGGGGCTTATGGATGCGCTCTAGCAACCGTTTTAAACGACAATAAACATTCAGTGACTTTATGGACACACTTTGAAAAAGAAGCAAACACACTAAAAGAAACATTAGAAAGCCCAAAATTGCCAGGGATAAAACTTCCAAAAGAATTACATTTTACATCTAATATGGAAGAAATCGAAAAATCAGAATTAATAATTATAGCAATACCAACCGCTTTTTTAAATGATGTCGCCAAAAAACTAAAAAAACACTACAAAAACCAACCCATTTGTGTTGCGACCAAAGGAATTGAACAAGGTAGCTGCAGATTCGTTTATGATATTTTAAAAGAAAACTTAAATACAGACAAGCTAGCAGTTATCTCTGGACCATCTTTTGCTATTGATATTGCCAAAAAAGCCCCTGTCGGACTAGCTTTGGCCTCTCAAGATAAAGAAACAATAGAATCCGTAGTTAGAGCCCTATCTAACAATAAATTTAAACTTAGAAAAACGAACGATATAACCGGAGTCGAAATATGTGGAGCAATTAAAAACGTCATTGCTATTGCTGCCGGAATTATTTCTGGAATGGGTGCTACAGACTCTACTAAAGCCATGTTTCTAACAGAAACACTGCATGATATAAAATCATTAATAAAAGGATTAGGTAGTGATGGAGATACAGTTTTAACATATGCTGGATTTGGTGACCTACTCTTAACCTGCACAAGTGAAAAAAGCAGAAATTATTCATTAGGATACCTAATTGGAAAAGGCGCCACAAAAGAAGAAATAGATAAATATATTAAAGAAACAACTATAGAAGGGCTATACACATTAAGCGCCATAAATGATCTAGTTAAAGATAAAGACGTTGATATGCCTATAATAAACTTAATTGATGAAATAATTTATAAAAACAAAAACCCAAAAGAATTAATCAACTTTCTAATTAAAAAACCATAAAAAAATTCCTTAACACAAAGGAATTTTTATTTTGCTGCTTTATCAAAACCATATTTTTTATTGAATTTTTCAACACGTCCAGCTTTTTTAGCCGCTCCTTGTTTTCCAGTAAAAAATGGATGACATTTATCACAAACTTCAACTTCTAACTCTGGCTTGTTTGATCTTACAGTAAAAGTGTTTCCACAAGCACAAGTAACTTTAGTTTCCATATATTCTGGATGAATACCTTTTTTCATATTATCTCTCCTTCCGCCATGACCTAAATAAAGTCATAGAAATTCATAAGCGAGTATATTGTAGCAAACATTTTTTCAAAAATCAAGCACTAAATAATACTTTGTCCGAAATTTTAATCACCTTTTGGCCAATTAGATTATATCTATCGTTATTTAAAACTTCACTACTTACAAAACTAATATCAACAAATTTAATATCATATTTTTTACACGCCGATTTATATTTTTCATTAATATAATATATTACATCAGCTGCGTTACTATCATTATTATATGGATTATAAGTGCCTATAAATAAGATGTTTTCTTTGCAGTATTCTCTAATTAATCCAAACAATTTTTCCAAATCTAAAATAAGTTCGTCGACATAATCATAAACTCCAGCATAATTAATATTTTGATCACTCAATTTAGCAAAAACATCTTCAATACTAACACTTAAAGTTACCAAATCCGCCTTGATTAATGAATTTTTCAAAGTAATTTTTTTATAACTATGATTATCATTTATAGCATTCATTAAATCCGGAATTCTTTCATTTTCTAAAGCAAACTCATGCACATATTTTTCTAAAACTTTCTTCTCCTTTAAATACTCCTGCACATAAAATGAATATCCTTTTACCTTATTTCCCTTACTATCTATAATATATTTAGAAGAATCTCCAAGAGCTAAATAATAAACCTTTCTATCTACATTAGCCACATATATTAATATAACCATCAGTACAACAAAAATCATAAAAACAATTTTTTTCATTTTTCACCTCAAAAAAAGTAGATTAAAATCTACTTTATTTTATTACTTATCTTTAAAATTATTCATCAATAAGCCATATTTTCGCACCAACATTAGTAAGCTTTTGAATCAAATCTCCATACCCTCTAAGTAAATGCTTAATATCGGTAATAATTGTTTCACCATTAGCCGACAAAGCCGCAAGTATAAGAGCCGCCCCCGCTCTTAAATCACTAGTTTTAACAACCTTACCATTTAATTTAGTAGGGCCATGAACTGTAATTGTATCACCATTAATTTCTATGTTGGCGCCCATTTCATTTAAATATTTAATATTTTGAAATCTATTCTCATATATAGTTTCTTTTAAAGTACTGTCACCTTCTGCCATAAGTAAAAGTGTTGTTATAGGCTGCTGAAGATCAGTCGCAAACCCAGGATAAACAGCCGTTTCTATATTAACGGGCTTTAAATGACTGACTTTGTTAGTTATTACGCTATCTTCCCTTACTTCAAAACTAGCACCCATTTCATTTAACTTATCAAAAAAGCTCTTTAAATGTTCTGGTCTTATATCGCAAATTTCTAAATTTTTTCCATTCATAACTCCAGCCAAAATATAAGTCCCCGCTTCAATTCTGTCAGGAATTACCCTTACCATACCGCCACTTAATTTACAAACGCCAGTAATTGTTAACTTCGTAGTATCCTTTCCCTGAATCTTAGCCCCTGCGCTATTTAAAAATTCAATTAAATTCCCTATTTCAGGTTCCGAAGCAGCGTTTTCTATAACCGTTTTTCCTTCCGCAAACACCGCTGCAAGCATTATATTAACTGTCGCTCCTACACTAGGAAAAGGAAGCTTTATATTCGCACCAGTAAGTTTATCCGCATAAATAGTATATAGCTGCCCTTCTTGTCTCACTGTTGCCCCTAGTTTTTCAAAGCCATTTAAATGGAAGTCAAAAGACCTCTTTCCAATAGAACATCCCCCAGGTAAACTTATAACAACCTTTTTAAACCTCGCAAGTAATGCCCCCATAAAATAATATGAAGCTCTAAGTTTTGTAGAATATTCAGTAGTTATATCCTTATTCACCATATTAGTACTATCAATATATAAACTATCTCCATCAAATTTTAAATCAACATTCAAATACTGCAAAATTTCCATTAAACTATTAACATCAGAAATCCTTGGGACTTTTTCAATAACAACCTTATCAGAAAGTATCGCCGCTGGTATCAAAGAAACCGCGCTATTTTTAGACCCACTTATATAAATTTTTCCGTTTAAGACTTGCCCACCAATAACTTTTATTTTATCCATAAAATCACCGCCATTTTTAAATAAACTCATCTATTACCATTATATCACTTTATAATAACTATTTTACTATTATTTTAATATAATAGATTCTCTTTAAAAAAAATAAGTAAGCCCTATAACAATTAAAACACTACCTCCAGCAATAGTTGCTAGTTTTCCAAATAATCTCGCAATTTTATTACCTAGGAATAAACCTAAATAAGTAAATGAGGAACTTGATATCGCAAACGAAAAAAGAGAAAAGAATATATTTTTACTCACTTCTGTCAACGTAATGCCAACTGAAAAGCTATCAATACTTACTGCTAAAGCAAAAAGAAAAAAATCAGCCAATTTCAATTTTTTAACTTCTGTTTCCTTAAAAGAAGAAATAAACATCTCCGTCCCAATAAAAGACAAAATAACAAAAACTATAATATCTGGATTTATACTTATAAAATTTAAAACAAATTTACCTGCTAAAAGTCCCATTAAAGGCATAAAAAAATGAAAAATGCCAGTTATAAATGAAAGTAAAAGCTTATCCCTATTACTCATACCTAAAGTTCCATAAGCAAGTGATAAAGAAAAAGCATCCATGCTTAAACTAACAGCGATTAAAATCTGAAGAAAAAAACTCATAAAAAGCCTCCTATAAAATAATATGGGAAGTTTCTATTTTTAAGACAAGTATTTTCGCAGTATTTCTTTGACTATAGACTTATATTGAACATCAGTATTTTCCTCCGCCTCTATCAAACAAAGGGGTGGAAATAATACGCACCACCAATTATCTCCTTCACCTTTTCCTAAAGTAACAAGTAACGATTCATAATATCCTTCTTCATACTTAACCCCTTTATATTCTTTCATAGGAAAATAATTATAACCATAATTAATATTATATTCCAAATTATATTTTTCACTATTTAAAACTTTTTCAACATCTTTATCAACCAGTTCTAAATTATCCACAATAATTTCTCTAGCCTCATCACTATTTTTCGCATTCTTAAGCAAATCATACATAGTTATCTCAAGTTTATCTCTAACTTTTCCTTTGATAAACTGATCATAATTAGAATTACTATTAGGAATTATTCTTATTCTTAAAGCATCCCGAGGGACCTTTAAACTCTTAACAGCGCTATCTGAAACAAACATATAAAACAAACAAATTATCATTAATAATATTATACATTTTTTCATTAATATCACCTAATTAATAATGAACTAATTAATAAAAAAATATTCAAAAAAAACAAGTGATTTTTCTAAACCACTTGTCTCTAACTTTATTTTTCGACAACACTTAAAACTAGCCTATCCTCATCACCATCTATAACTTTTAAAAAACCATCTTTATAAATACCTATTGTTTGTGGGATATCTGCAATAATATATTCTTTGCCATTTATTAAAACCTTATATTCCAAAGACTTATTACTTACACAAGACCCTTCAGTACATTTATCAACAATAGATGTCAATTTAATACTCGTATAGTCTTTGTTAGCAACCTTCACAACTTGGTTTTCTTCCAAGCTAAACTCAGAATTTAACTGGATTTTTTTATTTCTATCAAAAAATTTTAATGAAACAAGAAGCGCAAAAGCAACCGTAAATAAAACAACAAATATCATCATATTTTTATTTTTCATGGTATCCTCCTTACTTATGATAACTTTCATTATTATTAATTTTATAAGACCTATATATTTGTTCTAAGAGAATAATTCTAAAAAGTTGATGAGGAAAAGTCATTTTAGAAAACGAAAGTAAATAATTACTTCTTTTCTTAACATCCTTAGACAAACCATAAGAGCCACCAATAATAAAAGTAATTTTAGAATTATTATTAAATATTCTATTCATTTTTTTAGCAAAATCCATTGAAGAAAGACTCTCGCCATTAATATCTAAAGCAATAACAAACTCATCCTCTTTAATTTTTGAAAGTATTTTATCACCTTCAATTTTTAAAGCTTTTTCAACATTGGCCTCATCCATCACTTCTATTACTTCCACTTTTGAAAACTTTGAAAGCCTTTTCAAATATTCTTCAGCAGCTAAAGTAAAATATTTTTCTTTAATTTTACCAACACATATTATTTTTATCATACCTCTATTAACTCCGTGCTTTCCTTTTGTTTAGCGATTATTATCTTTGGAACTTCCTTTTTCTTGCTTTTTAAAGTTGAAATTAATGCCTCTTCAGCAGCCTCAGGAGTGTTGTTTTCTTCACTAAGATGAATTAGTACTATTTTTTTAGTATTATTAGAAACAAATTCTGATAAATATTTAGAACTCTGCTCATTAGATAAATGCCCTTTATCACTTAAAATTCTCTGCTGAAGATGATAAGGATATTTGCCCTCCTTAAGCATTCTTACATCATGATTACTCTCAAATATATATAAATTTTTCCCTTTTAGTTTTTCAAAATTTCTAACATTAATATATCCAGTATCCGTAATATGAACAATAGACTTATCATTACTGGTAAATATAAAACCATAAGATTCAGCCACATCATGTGATGTCTTAATCGGAACAACATTTAAATCTTCTATATCCGTTTCAGAAGAAAGATAAACATAATTAGCTAAGTTAAAATTAAGCTCACTATGCATTTTAGGCGTTAAATACACTACCGGTTTATACTTTTTTAAAAATACTCGAAGCCCAGCCACGTGATCAACATGAGTATGCGTTAAAAACACGATCATTATATCTTTAGGGTCTATTCCAATACTTCTTAAAGACCTCTCTATATAAGCGCAGCTTGGGCCAACATCAACTAAAAATTTTAACCTGCCTGTTTCAATATAAGTAGAGTTGCCCTTGCTACCACTTGCCAAAACACATGCCTTCATCGGTACATCGTCATCGGATCTATTCGGCAGTAGTTACAGCCTTTCCAAATCTCATAATGAACATGAGGACCAGTTGCTACCCCAGTCATTCCAACATAACCGATAACTTGCCCTCTAGCTACAACATCGCCTTTCTTAACAGCAATTCTAGACATATGTGCATAAACAGTTAAATAGCCATTGTTATGATTAATTATTACATGATTACCAAAGCTATAATGATAACTAGCTTCAACAACCTTGCCATTATTCGTCGCATATATCCTTGAACCATATCCGGTACCACTTATATCAAGGCCGCCGTGTAACTCACGCTTACGTGTAACTGGATTGGTACGCCATACATATCCACTACTTATTGTCCATCCACTATCAGTCGGCCATCCCCAGCTTGTCGTACTTCCCACATCAGGAATATATTTATTTCCCTTAACAACAATTTTATTAACAGGATCTTTAAGCACAACTTTTCCTCTAGGATCGACATAAACAATTGTACCATTAATTTTTTTTACCTTTTGAGAAACTCTATCAAGACCTTTAGCTCCTTCTTGAATAACCTTATCTTGTCCCATTGCTAAATTATCATCATATCTCTCTTCAGTCGCAAACTGACTATCAATATCTTTAACAACATAAGATTCCTCGACAATTCCTATTTGTGGGTTTGTTTCAGATATTTTAAGTTTTTGCCCAGGATAAAGCAAATTATTTCTACCTGTTAAATCTGTGTTAGAAATCAAAACTTCTTCAGGGCTGATTTTGTTATTAAAAGCAACGCTCTCAACCGTATCACCTGCCCTAACTTCATAAACTGATTCACTATGATTATCGCCATATAATAAATATTGAGCAAGGTCGCCATAATCGGCAAAAATCCTACTAGTAACAGGGACATAAGTCCTTTTAACAGTAATATCCTCATTGACATAAACACTTTGAATGTTCTCACCGGTTGACTCTATTTTAACCTGGGTATCATCAATATAAGCCCTATATCTATCGTCGCCAACAAAAGTATTTATCAAAGCCTCGACCGCGTCACTAAATACCTTCTTTTTAAGAACATATACACTCTGAGTTTCTATTTTATTATCTTCATTATTATTTTTAATTTTAAACTCATAACCTAAAATAGTAAAATCTGCTTTCTTACTTATTTTCTTATAAATTGAAGAAACCGAAGAAACCTTATCATCATACGTGTTTATTTTTTTTATAAGAAGTCCCTTAGGTGAATAAATCTTATTTACACTAAACTTTTTTTTATAGTATTCCCCGTTTTTATCTATGTAATCTTCTAAAGCTTTCTTAGATTTTACCGTTCCAAGTAATTGATCATCTAAATATACCTGATAAAATGTGTTTGGTGTAACATTTTTATTGTATCCAAATCCACAAACAAACAAAGAAAAACAAATTGTTAAAACAGTTATAATTTTCTTCATTAAACCACCTACTCACTATTTTCCATATTGAAAAATGAACTAGTATTCCTCTTAAAAACTAAATTAACCGTCGCTGTTGGTCCATTACGATGCTTAGCTATTATAAACTCACTCTTGCTTGTGTTTTCATCGATTGCCGCCTCTTTATTATAATAGTCATCTCTATATAAAAATGCCACAATATCCGCATCCTGCTCAATTGAACCAGACTCTCTTAAATCAGAAAGCAAAGGTCTTTTCTCTTCTCTTCCCTCAACACTACGCGAAAGCTGCGCAAGAGCAATAACCGGAATATTTAATTCCATTGCCATCGTTTTAAGAGACCTTGAAATTTCAGATACCTCTTGCTGCCTTTGACCAGCATATTTTGAAGAACCACTAATTAACTGTAAATAATCAATGATAACAACATCTAACCCGTCTTCTGAATTAGCAAGTCTTCGGCACTTTGCCCTCATTTCGCTAACTGTTACCCCAGGCGTGTCGTCAATAAAAATTTTCGTATCTGCAAGTCTACTTATAGCCTCATTAACTCTCTTCCAGTCGTTATGCTCAAGCTTTCCTGTCCTAAGCTTTGAAGCTTCAATTTGCCCAACAGATGAAAGCATTCTTGAAATAAGCTGCTCAGCGCCCATTTCCATATTAAATAAAGCTACACTTTTTTTAGCATTTAACGCCATATTAACCGCCATATTTAAAGCAAATGCTGTCTTACCCATTGCCGGTCTCGCGGCTAATATAATAAGTTCATTTTCATGAAACCCAGAGGTTAATTTGTCTATGTCGTAATATCCACTAGGAACCCCAGTAATATCACCTTTTAAAGAAGCAAGTTTTTCTAAATCAGCCTGCGCCTTGAACAAAACATCTTGAATTGTTTTAAACTCGCTACCTCTCCTATTCCTAACAACCTCAAATATTTTCTTTTCAGCATCATCAAGAATTTCCCCAATATCATCAGTAGAAGAAAAACCACTATTAGCAATTTCTGTACCAGCTTCTATTAAATTTCTTCTTAAAAACTTTTCTTCAACTATCTTTATATATTCATCAGCATTAGCGGCTGTTGGAACAGAACTTATTATTTGTGTTAAATATTCAACCCCGCCAACTTGATTCAAAAGTTTTTTTCTTTCAAGCTCTGCTGTAACTGTTGTAATATCAATTGGTGATTTATTGTCAGCTAAATTTTTAATTGTCTCAAATATTTTTTTATGAGAATCTAAATAAAACATATCTTTATTTAAAACTTCAATTATCTTTTCTAAAGCTTTCTCACTTAAAAACATTGAACCCAAAATCGATTGTTCAGCATCTATCTTTTGTGGCATTGATCTTTCATTCATTTATATCACCTACTTGTGTAATTCTACCTTTAAATTAGCTTCAACTTTTTTATGTAAATTAATTTTAACATTAGTAATTCCCAAGCTATTTATAGGAACATCAATTTTAATTTTTTTCTTATCAATATCTATTCCCTTCTTCACAAGCTCCTCAGCTATTTGTTTAGAACTTATTTGGCCAAAAACTTGATCGTTTTTTCCAGTTTTCACCTTAAACTTTATTACCATTTTCTCAAGTTTTTTCTTTACCTCTTCACATTCTTTAATTAAAAGTGTTTCTTCCAAAGCTCTAGTTTGAGTCTGCTTCATCAAAACCTTAGAACTTTCTTTAGTTTCTAAAACCGCTTTTTTATTATTGATAAGATATAATCCATAGCCATCCTTAACATTTATTATATCATCTTTTTTACCTTGCTTTTTAACATCTTCAAGCAATATAACACGCATACTATTCCCCCTTAATAATTTTTTCTAGCATTTCTTTAACTTCATCAAGTGTTTTATCTTTTAAAACAGCAGCAGCTAACGAAGTTCGCCCTCCGCCACCAAGCTTTCTCATAAGTTCGCTTACATCAATATCTCCATTAGACCTTGCGCTTACAAAAATCTCACCGTCTTTTCCACAGCCCATAGCAATTGAAACATTTACACCTTGAAATCTAAGCATCTCATCAGCTAGCTTTGCAACAGTAATATTACTGCATGTCTTATCATTAATAATGCATAAATAAACATGTTCTTTTATTTTTACATTATCCTTTATATATCTATACCTATCAGCCATGACATCAACAGGTTCACTTAAAAATTCTCTAGACTTTCTCATATCTGCTCCATTTTCAAGCAAGTACGATGCCACCATAAATGTTAAAGGTGTTGTTTGGAAGTTAAAATTATACGTATCATTACAAAGACCTGCAAATAAAACAGTATAAAATGAACTATCAAGTTTTATATTTTCATATTTCAAATATTCTGTAACTATCTCAACAACACTAGACTTATCTTCATCTATGTATTCACATACATTCCCATCTATCTTTCGTATTGCTTTTGAATGATGATCAATAACTATTTTATCCTTTATCCTTTTTAATAAATTTTCATCTTCAGCAAAATCGCAATTATTGACATCAAAAACAATTAAAAGCGCTTTTTCACCGTCAATCATTTCTTCATATTTAAACGGAATAACAAGATTATTTTCATTTAAATAATTTATAGCTTTATTAAGCGATTTATTAATTAAATTTTTCGGTGCAACAATAACACTATCTTTATTCATCCTTTTTAAAATCTCACTAAATACAATAGCCGAACCCATACCATCTAAATCCGGAGTACTATGTGTCATTAAAATTATTTTTTCATATTTTTTTATGCTTTTAGTAAGTTCTTCAAAAAAATCACGCACAGCTATCACCTTCTATAACATTATACTATATTTTATCAAACTTGTCCTCTTAAGAAAAGAAAAAAACAGGAAAACCTGTTAAAATCATTATTAAAACTAAAAAATAAATTGTTTTTACTTTTCTTTTAATCTTTTAGCCAAATTTGTGATTTTATTAAGCCTATGATATAAACCTGATTTTGTAATTTTATTACCTGTTTCCACACTTATTATTTGACTAAGTTCGAGTAATGAAACATCTTGGTATTTAAGCCTATATTCCGCAGCTTCTTTTTCTTTATCACTTAATAATTCAAAAACATCTTTTTCTTTTAAATATTCAATATTCTTTACCTGCTCACTAGCCGTTTCAACAGCTCTATCAACATTAGCCTGCTCACAGTTATTAAGCCTATTAGTCATATTCTTATGGTCCCTATATATTCTAATGTCTTCATAATATAAAACGGCTTTTGTCGCGCCAATTATTCTAAGTAAATCACCTATTTTCTCTGCTTCCTTAATATAAACCATATACCTATTATCTCTATGTAAAACTTTACTATTTAAATTAAAACCATTTAACAGTTTTTGAACAAACTTGGCATAATCCAAATTATTTAAATTAAATTCAAGATGATATCGTGACTTTTTAGGATCATTCACACTCGCACTAACCAAAAATAATCCCCGCAAATAAGCTCTAATAAGATCTTCGTCAGCCCATATAAATTCCTCAGGAACCTTGTTTATAATACCCAAAGACTTTAATATATAATCAGTTTTACTCTTTACCTCAACCACATACAATATCTTCTTACTATAGTTATAACCTTTTCTAACCGCCACACTAGGATATATATGATATATTTCCTTAAAAAGTGTGTATATTCGGCGCGCCACACTATTGTTTTCGGTAACTATCTTAATTTTTCCATCAAATTCATAAAAAGAATTAACAATAGCCGAAAGTTCTGATATACTTTCAGCTTCCATATAATTTAATTTACTAACCTCATCTTTGACTTCAAAAGTAAAAGACACATTATCACCTTCAATCTAATAAATAAGAAATTATATCTATTGCAACCCTTAACGAATTATGCCTTATTGTTCCCTTTTCAATTGAAATATAATCATTTTCAATTGTAGAAACATTCATCTTTATAATGTTTTCTCTATCAACCTTAACTAAATCTTTTTGTTCAGTAGTTTCATAATTTTTAATAATATCAGAAGCTATGTTGCCAGTATTTAATACAACAGCATCGACCTTTCTTTTACCTAAATATTTATTAATTAATTTAACATGGTCTGTAGCCGAAAAATCATCCGTTTCCCCTGGCTGCGTCATAATATTACAAACATATATTATTTTAGCAGTTGATTTATCTATTTCCTTAATAACATCCTTACAAAGCAAATTTGGAATAATACTAGTATAAAGGCTTCCCATACTTAAAATAATCGCATCAGCTTCTCTAATAGCTTTTAAAACATCTTCGTTTACTTGTGGCTCTTTTTTATAATATACCCGCTTAATTTTTTCCTTAGAAGCTGTTATATTATGCTCCCCTGAAACCGTTTTACCATTAGTCATTTTAGCCATTAAAGTAACATTATCCTCAGTTAACGGAATAACCTTTCCTTTTAACCTAAGTAATGAATTAACAAGCTCAATCGCTCCGGACATATTACCAGCAATATCATCTGCCCCAGTTAAAAGTAAATTCCCTAAAGTATGCCCATCTAAATCACTAAAAGTCCTAAACCTATAATCAAAAAGTTTTCCAACATTTTCTTCATCCTCAGATAAACTAATTAAAACTTTCCTAATATCCCCTACAGCTGGAGTCTTAAATTCTTCCCTAAGTCTTCCTGTGCTGCTTCCATCATCACAAACAGAAACAATAGCTGATATTTCAAACGGTAATTTTTTAAGTCCTCTAAGTAAAGTACTTAAGCCTGTCCCCCCACCTAAAACTGAAAGCTTAGTCATATATATCATTCCTTCCACTTTCATTATAACACGGACTCTTTTTAAAACTATATATAAATAAAACTATTCCGCTTAAAATCATAATAATTGAAACTATTTGTGCTACTTTAAAAGACCCTAGCATCAAACTATCCATACGCAAGCCCTCAACAAAAAAACGCTCAGTACCATACCATATAAAATAAAAACTAGTTAAATATCCAGCCTTCATAAAAGATTTTTTGCGAATTATAAACATAACTATAAAACCTAATAAACACCACAAAGACTCATACAAAAACGTTGGAACATAATAATTACCATCTATATACATACCTTTTATAATAAAATTCGGTAAATACAAAGATTTTAAATAAGCTAGTGTTGTAACAGGACCATGCGCTTCTGCGTTAAAGAAATTTCCCCATCTTCCTATAGCCTGAGCAATTATTAATCCAATTACTATAAAATCTAAAATAAATAAGACATTCTTCTTTCTTTTTTTACAATAAACTAATATTGTTATTAAGCCAAATAAAAGTCCTCCATGTATAGCGAGGCCACCTTCCCATACCTTAAAAATACTTAATATATCAGAATAATAATCTAAATTAAATAAACAGTAGTAAATCCTAGCTCCAACTATTCCAAAAACTATTACATAAAAAAGCAAATCAGACATCTCATCTTCATTAATTTTATGTCTTACACTTTCACTTATTATAACCTTATATGAAACAAATACCGCCAGCAAAATGCATATAGAATAAATATGTATAGAAAAAAAGCCTAAATTTATCATATCATTAGCCCCTTTCTATTTTCTTTAATATTAATTCATCCAAAACAATGTTCATAATAGATATTAAAACTGACGCAAAAACAGCATACCAAATTCCATATATAACAAAATGTCCTCTTAAAATTAGTCCAACTATTTTAAGTATTATCAAATTAATAAATGGATAAAAAAGACCCAAAGTAACTCCTGTAATTGGAATAGTCAACCATACCAAAAAAGGCTTCAACGTTAAGTTCAATAAATATACTAAAATAGCCGCTAAAAAGCACCATAATCCATAATTTGAATTATCAATATAAATAGTATTTTGAAACAACAATGCTGTTGCCATAAGTATTACTGTATAACCAACAATTTTAATAATTAAACTTACTAATTGTTTTAATGTTCTTTTCATAATTCCACCTACTACCAATTATATCACATTATTTAAAAAATATTAAAAAAGTGAATCACACACCTATTCACTTTTCATTTCAAATAATATATCGCGAAGCTCCATTGCTCGTTCAAAATCTAAATTTTTAGCCGCTTCTCGCATCTCTTTTTCAACATTTATCATCATAAGCTCACGGTCCTTCTTCGAAACTTTCTTCTTGCTTTCCTTAATCCCAATATTATTAGATATAACATCTCTAATTTCTTTAACTATTGTCTTAGGAACAATTCCATATTTTCTATTATATTCTTCTTGAATACTTCTTCGTCTATTAGTTTCTTTAATTGCCATATCCATCGCAGAGCTAATCTCATCTGCATACATTATTACCCTACCATCTGCATTTCTCGCCGCTCTACCAATCGTTTGAATCAAACTTCTTTCACTTCTAAGAAAACCTTGCTTATCCGCATCCATGATAGCGATTAAACTTACTTCTGGGATATCAATACCTTCCCTAAGCAAATTGATACCAACAATAGCATCATATTTTCCACTTCGCAAATCATGAATAATCTGAAGTCGTTCTAACGTTTTCACCTCATTATGTAAATATGCCACTTTAATATCAAGCTTCTTAAGATAAACCGTAAGCTCTTCAGCCATTCTAATAGTTAAAGTTGTAATTAAAGTCCTTTCATTTTTATCTATTTGTTTATGTATCTGTTCCACTAAATCATCAATTTGATTAACAGTCGATTTAACTTCAATCTTAGGATCTAGAAGCCCAGTCGGTCTAATAATTTGTTCAATAACTCTATTACCACTTTTATCTATTTCATAGTCACCCGGCGTTGCTGAAACATAAATGACATTATCAATCTTTTTTTCAAACTCCGAAAAAGTAAGAGGTCTATTATCAAGCGCACTAGGAAGTCTAAACCCATAATCCACTAATGCTTGCTTTCGCATCCTATCACCATTATACATAGCTTTTACCTGTGGTAAAGTCACATGCGATTCATCAACAAGCAATAAAAAATCGTCACCAAAAAAATCTATCAAAGTTGTTGGAGTTTCACCAGCTTTTCTTAAAGCTAAATGTCTTGAATAGTTTTCTACGCCTCTGCAAAAACCAGTTTCCGAAAGCATCTCTATATCATAATTAGTCCTTTCACTAAGCCTTTGATATTCCAAAAGTTTATTTTGACTTTTAAATTTTTCTAATTGTTCTTCAAGTTCCTTCTTTATGTTTTCCACAGCTATTTTTAGTTTTTCTTCACTAGTTACAAAGTGACTTGCCGGAAACAAAGTATATGATTTTTTATCAGTAACTAAAGACCCTGTTACTAAATCAAATTCTGAAATTCTATCAATTTCATCACCAAAAAATTCAACTCTAATGCCATGAGAATGCTGCCCAATAGGTACTATTTCTAAAATATCGCCACGAACCCTAAATGTTCCTCTTTTTAAATCAATATTATTTCTTTCGTAAAGCATATCAACTAATTTTTCGATTACTTTATCCCTATCGACAGTTTCATGTACATTTAAAAACAAAACCTTATTCTTATAATCCTCTATTTCCCCAATACCATAAATACAAGACACAGAGGCAACAACTATAACATCCTTATGAGCAAGTAAAGAAGCTGTCGCTGAATGTCTAAGTTCATCGATCTCATCATTAATAGAAGCATCTTTTTCAATATAAGTGTCCGTTTTAGCAACATAAGCTTCTGGCTGATAATAATCATAATATGAAACAAAATATTCGACATGATTATTAGGAAATAACTCCTTAAACTCCGAATACAGCTGTCCAGCTAAAGTTTTATTATGCGCTAAAACAAGCGTAGGTTTGTTTAGTTCTTTAATGACATTGGCCATTGTAAAAGTTTTTCCAGAACCAGTAACCCCTTTTAAAACCTGACGCTTCTTACCTTCTCGCACTCCATCCACTAACTGCTTTATAGCCTCCGGTTGATCACCCGTTGGCTTATATTTTGATACTAATTCAAACATGAACATTCCTCCATATCTAAAACATATTTTAACATTTAAAAATAAATAAAACAACATATCATTGTAGAGTCCTTTTTTTTATGATATCATCTTAATAGAAAGTAGGAATACTATGATAATAAATAAAATTGATTTTCCATTATATAAAATTATGATTGCATTTTCCGTCTTAGTCGGAATAACATACATTTATATGTCACTTAAAAACGAGAAAA
>CAMNJS010000018.1 GCA_946541645.1 uncultured Bacillota bacterium
TGGATATGATAGTTATAGAAAAAGGAAGGTGGAAAAATGGAAACATTACAAAAAGCATGCTTAGTATTGACAATTGTCGGTGCTATTAACTGGGGATTAATTGGATTGTTTGATTTTAATCTCGTATCTACCATTTTTGGTGACGGAAGCATCCTCGAAAAAATAGTATATATCCTAGTAGGTATCGCCGGCGTTATCAATATTGGAATATTATTTAATCATATTGAAGATCATTAAAAAAAACTTCCATGGAAGTTTTTTTAAATTCTTGAATAATTATAAATTGTATATATATTTGATAAAGCATCAGCAATAAGCATAGCCCCAATCATTCTAATTGTAATAGTAATAACCTCAAACGGGTTAAATACAATTATAAGTCCAAAAATTAAAACAACAAATGACACAATAAGCATGTGCCACCAATTACTATATTCTTGCTTTCTTAAATCAAGTGACATCGATAGCTTACTTATAGAATCAGCTACTAAAAATATACCAATAACTAATGGAATAAAAGATGCAAAAGTTTTTGGATTTAAGAATATATAAATTCCAAAAGCACCTAAAATAATTGCTAAAACTAATATAGAACTAGTATAAGGTGTTTTCACCTCAGTTTTAGAATAAGTAACAACACCTGCTACTCCAAAAAACATAAACATAAAACCAACTAAATAGCAAATAAAATCACTAACTACATCGGGGAAAATCAACATAAAAATGCCAACAACCAAATATAATATAGACGTTGCTATTAAAGTGTTTTTCAATTTTGTAACCACTTTATCACACCTTTCAATATAATAATATCGTTTTTTTTACTCAAAGTCAACAAAAGTAGCCAAACGGCTACTTTTCGACAACTCGTATCTTAACCTTAGTCTTTTTAGACAAATATTGAACTCTAGAGTCAGTTCCTTCAACCTTAACCTGAACTTCATGATCGCCTGGCCTATAATTTTTAAGATCAATATATGCCTTAACATCTTCACTAGTAAGAGCTTTAATAATACTATCAACACCCTTGACATTAACCGTTACCTTAGTATCATCTTCGCTAAGTCCTTGGACAGTATATCTATCATCAAGATTACGAACATCGACATTAATATTATCAATATCCCTATATGAAGCTTCACCTAAAGAAATTGCAACAGAAACATTGTTAAGTGACATTGATTTAATTCCCTTAGGCTTTTTAAGTTCAAGCTTATACTCCTTATTTGAACTCAATTTATCAACATCAACCGTAACTGGAACATTTTGTAAATTATCCAAAACACTCTGTTTACCATAAACAACGATATTAGGCTCACTAATATTAATAGAACTAATAGCTTTACCATTTTCAATTTCACCTTTTGGTATAACTTTAATAGGTACAATTTTACTAGGCGAAGCCACCTCTAAATCAACACTTATTTTTTCTGGAACGATCTCCACATTTAAAATATTCCCATCTTTATCATAAGCCTTTAGTGGAATATTTTTAACATTAATAGTTCCTGCATCATTTAAAGTCAAACTCTCAACATCAACTAGCGCCTTAACCGTTGCCACCTTTTTAAGACTATTTATAGCATTTTCATCATCAGTTCCTTTTATAACAACCGTATCTGTTGAAGGCGTAACATCTTCAATAACAAGCTTTGCATCTAAACTATCCTGATTAAGCAAATCTGCCGTAACAGTTTTAGATTCAGAAACCTTTCGATAAATATTTACATTAGCGACAGAAGGATTAACACTATAATCAATTGCCCCAGTCGGTGCCGCATATTCAATATTAACTTTATGCGTGCCTGGCTTAAGTCCTGTAAGATCAACCGTTACTTTTGCCGTAGATTGTTTAGCAATAAATAAATCAGAACGACTGCCCATTAAAGTAACATCAACCTTTTCAGGAAGGCCTTCAATAACATAAGCCTCTTCATTATATATAGCTGTAATTTCCCTATCTTTTAAAACCTCCGCACTAGTATTAGTAAATAATGTCATTTTTTGATCAATAACAATAAAAATCAAAACTGCCAAAAAAAGTGAAATAAATAAAAGCGTATTACTCCTAGAAAGCCACGTTTCTAAAGTTTTATTAGAATTACTAAACCACTTAACAATACGCATCAAAAATCTCGTAATAGGTACAACAATCTTTCTATCAATAAATCTAAATAGTTTCCCAAATAATCCTAGTTTTTTATTCATTGTTAGCACCTTCTCTCACACTATTTAAAATTTGCCCTGAAGGAGCTAGCGCTTCAATTAAACGTATTTTCACTTCATCAAGGGAAAGATTATAAACAAGTTCACCATTCATTGCTATAGACATACGCCCAGTTTCTTCAGAAACCACTAAAGCCACACAGTCAGTTCTTTCCGCAATTCCAAGCGCAGCCCTATGACGAGTACCAAGCCTTTTACTTATAGCTATACTATCACTAGTAGGGAAAACCGCTCCCGCACAAACAATTTTATCACCTTGAATTATTACTCCTCCATCATGAAGTGGATTATTCTTAAAGAAAATTGAAGCAAGTAATGGGCCTGAAATGTCCGCATAAACTTTCTGAGCTTTTTCCGCATAATTAGCTAATGTATTATCTCTCTCGATAACTATTAATGCCCCCATACGCATTTTCCTTATATAATCAGCCGCGTTAACTATTTCACTAACTGATCGTTCAAGTTCAGATAAAGATAACGCTTTTCGTTTTCTAAAAAACTGGGCTCGTCCTAACTGCTCTAAAGCATTTCTAATCTCCGGCTGAAAAATAACTATTAAAGCAAGCGGCGCCCACTCAATAACATAGTCAATAAAATAACCAATGGTAACTAAATCAAGCCAAGAAGATAATACCTTAGTTAGCGCTATAATCAAAATACCTTTAAATAGCATAACCATTTTCATATTTTTTCTTAGACTTTTTAATATAAAGTAAAATAATGCCCAAACTAAAAGAACATCAACAAGTTTTCTAACCATTTCACTTAAAGATTCAACTGTCATATCTTACCTCCTAATACTATTAAATTATACCATAATTAGAAAACATATGAAAGAACAATTACAGATATTTAAAAAAAACATGGAAAACTATTTCCATATTTCTGAACTATTATTTGTTTGAACAGGCTGCTGAGTACCGTTAGGTTGCACTGGCATAGTCTGCGTTTGTGAAGCAACAGGATCCTGATTAACAGGTGCTGTTTGCACAGGCTCTACCGCTGGAGCAGCAGACGTAGCTAACGGTTCTACTATAGCTGGCTGCCCATCAGGCATAGCTGGTGCTGTTTGCGCAGCAGCTGGAATTGGTGTTTGAACCTGTGTCATTTCAGGTTGTATAGGTGCCGCTTGCGGCATTACTGACCAATCATCATTAGCCACCTGAGTAGGCTCTACTTTTACTTCATTACTCCAAGTACCATTATCTAAATTAAGCACACCACTAGGCTCAGCCGGTGATAAAGGCTCATTAGTAAATGTTTGTACTGGTTGAACTGGTTCTTCAGCCACTGACTCTGGCTGAGAAACATTTTCCTCTTGTTTATCCTTGGATTTTTTGACATTTTCCGTTAAATATCCTATCAACGCTAAAATAAATATAATTGATACTAATATAACCCAAAATAACCAATTAGTTAATATATTCATAATACCCCTCCATATCCTAAAAATATCATAACATTTTTAACATCTTTGTGCAATAACAAAATCTATAAATCTAAATAATCCTTACCCTTAAAAGGCTCATATCTAAGTAAATCATTATAATCTTGCTGTCTTAAAACCTCATAAACCATAACCGCAACACAATTGGATAAATTTAAAGCCCTAACTTTATCAGTCATTGGCAAACGAACACATTTATCTAAATGTTTTTTTAAGATTTCTTTAGGTATTCCTGTGCTTTCTTTTCCAAATACTAAATATATGTTTTGTGATTTATCACTATAATCAAAATCAGTAGGCGGCTTTTGACCATATCTTGTAAAAAAGTAAAAAACGCCATCATTTTTACTTAAAAAGTCCTCATAATTTTCATATATTTCATAATCACACTCATCTATATAATTCGCGCCGCTTCTTTTAACAACTTTTTCATCAAGACTGAAACCTAAAGGCTTTATCAAATGCAACTTACTATTAGTGGCTGCACAAGTACGCATAATATTGCCTGTATTTTGCGGAATTTCAGGCTCATATAAAACTACATTAATCATCAAAACCACTCTTCTTAATAAAACTTTCAATTTGCTTCATAGTAAATCCCGAAACATTATTTAAAACTGAAATTATTTTACCATCTTCAAATATATAAATAGTGGCATTAGAATTGTCAGATATCTGCTTTCTTATATTATCGCTAGCTCCAAAGCTATGCCTCAAATCATCGATAAAAGAATCTTGAACATTATCTAAATTTAAATATAAAATATCATCATTCAAATCAAGTTTAATTACAAGCCTTTTTAAACTTCTTTCAAAATTTTTAATTTCATTATTGCTTCCAGAAGAGACATATAAAATAAATTTTTGACTTTCAAGTGTATAATTAAAAATTTCATCATAATTAATCTCCGAAGCCACATCTTTAATTACCGAATTTTGTGAATAATAAATCTTAGAAGTGTTATACCAACTTCTAATATAAAATACTAAAAGTATAGTACAAATAAGCACTATAAAAAGAATTACATAATTTTTTGTAGATACCTTCTTCATAAAGCCCTCCTATCTAATAATATAAATACATTTAAATAATTTCATCAGTTTGAATATCTTCTAATTTAACATCTGGAAGAACTATTTCAGCATCTCCACATATCCTGGCAAATTTTTCACGAAAAGCCGCGCATTCTTTAACACGACTATCAGGATAAATCCTTTTACTATCCCTAATAGCAAAATAAACGTCCTCTATTCCAACTTCAACCTTATTTTCAAAAAGTGCATTTGAAAATGCCCCAGACAAAACAGATAAAGAAACATCTGGATACATTGCCGAAAGCCCATAAACTCTCTTATAAGTAGAGGTTGCATCAACAATAGATTCCATAAGCATTGTCCTTAAAAAATTATTGTTTATCATTTTAATACCTGTTTTATATTCTATTCTAGGAATTGTTCCAAGTAATATTTGAATAGTAGCATTTCTGTCAGGCTCTTCTAAATCTATTTTATCAAAACGCCTTAAAAAAGCTCTATCCTTAACAATATACGTTTCATATTCAATTGTCGTCGTTGCCCCAATAGCTTTAATATCGCCCCGATCCAAAGCCGGCTTTAAAATATTAGCTAAATCCATAGGCCCATCAGCTGCTCCACCAATTAACGTATGAACTTCATCAATAAACAAAATAGTTTTAGGTGCTCTTTTAAGCTCATTTACGACCAAATTAGTAACAGTTTCCGTCTTACCATTTACAACCATTGTTCCAAGCATCGAAGAAGAATTAATTTTTAAAATATTGTATCCTTTTAAACTATTTGGAACCTCTCCCCTTTGAATTTTATAAGCAAGTCCCTCAACAACAGCTGTCTTACCAATACCCGCTGCTCCAACCAAAAGTGCGGACTTATCAGGCGTAAGTAAAACTAACATAGTTTTTTTAATCTCTTCTTCCCTCGCAATAGCTGGATTAGTAACATACTTTTTTGTAGATAAATTTTCACAATAATTAGTAATTATTGGAAATTCATCAGGATTAATTGGTTCAATCATATTTTCACTCATCTTATCATCCCTTTATATATTTGTTTTCTTTAAGTTTTTGAACAATCTTACTATACTTAACGCTGCCAATTATCCTATTATAAGTATCCTCTTCCTTACCATCCTTAACAAATACTGTTGTTGGAGTGGCAGAAATAGGAAACATAGCCGTTAACTTACTTGTTTCTTTTTCAGATAATTTTGACAAATCAATATATTTAATATCAACATTATACTTTGAAATAACCTGATTTAAAGTTAATTTATAAGAGTCACAAGCACTACAAGTAGAAGAGCCTATAAACAAAACAAAATCTTCTTTATTATTAAGCATTTTATTCAAATTTTTATAACTTATTTCATCATATGTTTTTAAAACAGAGCACCCTGCCAAAAAAATAATAAAACAAATCAATAGAAGTTTTTTCATTAATATCACCTTTAAAACATTATATAACAAATTCCCATAAAAAAAAAGACGATAAAAAAATAAAGAACCAAAATTCTTTATTTTTTGTAAACAATAAGTTGATCGTTAGTTAAATATATCGTACTATTTTGACTTGCAATATCATTAGCACTAGCGCCTAAACTTCTCACAACATCATTTAAAGTATCATCATTAGTCGTAATATAAAATGAAGTACCTTGCTTAGGAACAAATATTGATTCACCAGGATATATTACATCCGCATCATTTAACCCGTTAAGTCTAAGCAAGTAACTAGGACTTACATTAAAAGATCTTGCAATAGAATAAATAGTATCACCTTTGCGAATAACATACTTATCAAAATATAAATTTTCACTTTCCATCTTTGGAATAATAATATAATCACCAGGATTCAAATTCGCACTAATCATAATTCCATTTAAATTGGCAAGATCACTCACAGGAATTCCAACTTTATTAGCAATAGAAGCTAAATTCTCTCCATCTTGTACTTGATATACACTATACATATATTCACCTCAATGTATTATATGTAAAAACAATTTTTATGTCGCAAAAAAACCTAAACAATTGCTTAGGCTTTTTTTCTTAATATAAATTCAGATATTATTCCAACTCCAATTAATAAAGTAAATAAAGAAATCATAAAATTAATACCTGGAATTAAATCTAAAACAAACACAATCACAAATCCTAGTATTCCAACAAGTAGCATGTTCCCATCTTTTTTAAAAAATCGCTGCCACAATTTAAATCCCAATAAATACATAGCAAAAATCTTAGAAACATATATGATAATAAAATACAAAATAAACATTATTAATGAAAGTGCGAGAGAAAAAGGTATAACTAATAAAAATACTGCTATAACTGGAACTATCATTAAAAATACAAGACCCTTAGCGATTACTTCAACAACTTTATTAAAATCAACCTTCTCATAATCCTTATTCATTTTTTCAAATAATCTTGGAGCTAAAAGTGTAAGTACAGCAAAAATAACTAATAAAGATAAAAATGACCAAATTTTATTTATCATAAATGTTTCAAAATCATTTGTTACATCTTTATTGATAGCAGCCGTCTTCTTTATACTTTTTATATTCTCGCCAAGCGATACATTAGCGTCCTCTGGATAAGACAAAACTCCACTAATAATAGTATCTTTATCAGCCTTAATTTCCTCAGCATAAACTTTAACATTTCCTTTTATTTTAGCTCCTTCCAAAGAAACTTTGCTTCCGTATAAAGAAACATTTCTACCCAAAGAACCTTTAATAGTAATATCTTCACCTAAAATAATAACATCTCTAGTCAAAGAAGCATTGTTATCAATTACAACTATATTACCAGCTATAATAGAATCATTATTTATCAAACCGGAAACCGTTATATAATTGCCGGCAGAAACCAAATAATCGCTTGTACCACGATGTAATACTTTATTACCAGCTAAAAAATTAACTCCTAAAACAGTCCCATTTGATTCCACATTTTGCCCAGCTAAAGCAACAGAGCCATTTACTTCTTCCTCGTAAGTAACATCTTCATCTGCCTCAGCATAAAAATGATTTATTGTTTTTGCCGAAACACCAGGAATAAAAAATAAACATAAAAATATAACAACTAAAAATTTTAACTTCTTCATAATAGACCTCCTACACCCATTGTACCACTTACTAATAAGTAATTTCCACAAAATCTTTACTTATTTCAAAAATTTCTGAAGAAAAATCATCTTTCATATAATTAAATTTTAAAAATACCGTGTTTCTAACAGAAATATACCTTATATAAATAAGTTTATTCCCCTTAAAATAATACGTTGTAGATTGGGGACCATCACTAAAACTTTCATAGACATAATTTTTATTATATATTCTTTCAGTTCCAGTTTTATAATCACTCCTTTTTAGTTTCAAAACGTCACTGGGCAAAATGCCTATAGAAAAATCTTGAAGCTCCTCATTTGAAACAAAATATTCTCCTCTATCGTTATTAACAGTATATCGTTTCCCATCCTTTTGAATAATAATATTCTTTTCATAGCCGTCAAATTCATAATAATACTTATCACCATCGCGGGCCATAATTATCTTTGTATCATCGTTAATCGAAGTATTCCTATCCCAAAAAGATACGTAATACTTTTCAGAATTAAACTTTTTAAAGAAAGAATACGCCTTTGAGCTCTTGCCACCATAAGACCTCTCTTGAGCCACACAAGCCGTAAGAAAAACCACTAAAAATAACACAACTATTTTTTTAATCATTTTGATCTCACCCTTAAAAATTCAGCAAATCCTAATAAAATCTTTTTCTTATCAAAATCTAAAAAATCCAAATTTAAAATCTCTTTAAAACTTGCTTCATAAAGCTTATCCATCAGTTTAATCGCATATTCTTTGGCTCCACATTTATCAAAAAGATCTCTTACCTCATCAATATTTTTATCATTGCCATACATCTTTAAAAAATCATCTTTATAACTAGTATTAACTGCATATGCATATAAAATTGTTTGTTTAAATTCAGCACAATCAGAAGAAGTTTTTCCAGTTTTAGCAAAATCACCATATATTCCTAAAATGTCATCCTTAATTTGAAAAGATACTCCAAGATTAATTAAAGCGTCCTCAAGCCTATTAATTTTTTCCGTATCGGCCCCCGCTAAAATAGCTCCTAAAACATATGGACCAACAACAGAATACCAAGCGGTTTTAAGTTTATAAATCTCAAAAACATTATCCTCCAAATTTTCAGTTTGTCCATAAAATTCTTCAAAAAAAGGAAGTATAACATCAATCATCTCGCCCTTACATGTTTTTATGGCTATATCATTATAATATTCTAAAACTAAAGGCAATCTTAGATTATTACTATAATTCTTAACAATTATTTGGTTTGCAAAATAAAGACCTATATCCCCCAAACAAAGCGCCATTGAATCAGCCATCTTATCTCTTTTTAAAACAAAAGATTCTTTTTCAAAAACCGGCTCTGAATACACCTTTTTATATTTAAAAGGTATTGTATCATCACCCCTTCTTTTACTAGCTTCATCAATAATATCATCATGAATTAAAATAGACGTTTGAAAAACTTCTAAAGCCATGCTCAAAGGTAAAAAATCATCATCTTCTTTGTCAAAACTATTATATCCAAGAGAAACTAATGTTGCTCGCAAAAATTTTCCTCCCTTATTAGATGAAGCAAAAAAATCTAATGCTTCCTTTAAAAAATTATTATCTTCTAAAACGAATAATTCATTATAATTATTCATAAATTTTTCACACTTTTTCTTAACAAGAAAATAATACATTAAAAATTCTGATAAAAGTTCCATTTTAGAAATTTCCGGTGATTCACCTACAAAAGAAATTTCCTTATCTATCGGTTTTTCTTTTAAAAACCATTTTAAAAACTCATCACTATCTTTTAAAACAACATCTACTTTTTTATCCTCTTCTCTTCCTATAACTATTTTCAAACTATCACCCAATAAAATTATACAACAAATTATAAAAAAAAGAAAAAAGGCATTTATCTTTTCTTTGCATAGTTTTTCTTTTTTCCATTAAAGACCTCGTCTATTTTATTAAGCTCATTAATAAGCTCTCTTCCTTCAAACATCAATTTAGCCCTTTCAGTTAAAACATTTTTTGTAATTCTAAGTTTTAATAAAGTAGTTAAACACTCTTCCTTAAAATTATTAGTAGCTCTTACATATGGCATATATGTCCCATCAGGCCTAAGCATACTTCCATCTTTCATAGTTCCAGTTCCTGAAATCAAAGTAGTCTCATAATATTTAGGCATTGCGTCATTATCATCTCCATAAACATAATCATCAGTATATATTTTTTTTGAATATATACCACTTCGTATATTAGATAAATAACACGCATTAAAACCATTAGCTAAATCATAAAAAGTATATGTTCCAGTAGACCCCTCTGCCGCAAAAGCATTCACACTACACCTCGAAGAAATATCGCATATTCTTATATCACCAAGATTAATATATACACCCATGCCACGGTTTATATTAATGTATTTATCATTTCTTAAAATTGGATTACTTTCCTCATTTAAAAGTATCTTTTCGCCAGGCCTAACAGATGTAACTAAATCCGTTAAAGAATCTTCTGATAAAAGACCATTGCTTAAAAAACCAAATAGTTTTTCCAAATCTAAAACATTAGTAGTAACCCCCGCATGCCCAGATATATATCCAAGCCTTCCTTCAAAAATATTTGCCTTAGGATCATATAAACCATTATCCATATATTCAAATTTATTAAAAACACTATCATATTTACTCACTATAGTCCCACCAGCTGCATTTATAAAACTATACCCCGTATTTTGAAGGCCGAGTTCTTTTCTATAAAATGTATAAAATTTTTTTAAATAATTATACGTTGCTTTCTCAATAGTCTCACCAAATAATAGTGGTACTAACATATAAGGAATATCACTATAAATAAAAGTATTATCGTCTTTAACATGTGCACTAAAAAGTCTTTTTAACCTTTCATCATCAGAAATTTCATTCTCGTCAATTCTACCTAAAGTATTAATATTAAAACCAAACTTCAAAGCATTTCTAATTGGAATATCAAGATTTTTTAAAAATGGATTATAATAAGCAAACGTTTTATTTAAATCAATATGTCCTAGCTTCTCCTCATGAAGAAGTAAAATCGAAGTAAACAGCTTAGTCATACTAGATACATCAAAAACAGAATTTTCGTCTATTAAATCAGCATTAATCGTATCGGATTTCTTACCAGTATAGACATTTAAAACAATGTCATTTTTTATATCTCTAAGGCCTGCCGAAAACCCTGGAGATAATTTTGAAATAGCTGAAACAGCTTTCATATAATTTTGAATAGTTTTCTCATATATATTCTCATAACTATCATCTTTACTACTTAAAAGCAAAATTACAATTTCCTTAAATAAACTATCATCTATTTTCTGTAAAGAATCATAATTAGATATAACCTCATCATAAACTTTCTTTATTACTTCCAAATACTCTTGTAACCTCATAACAACACCCACTATCTCCAAGGATTGGCCAAATCAGGATCGGTCGGATCCCAATTTTTTCTAGGATCATTCACATCGATTTTTTGCGCGCTAGGCTTTTGAACACCACCCAAATCATTACTATCATATATTTCAACCTTTGTCCCTAAAGGACAATTGTCGTATATCCATTTTGCATCTTCCACCGTAAGTCTGACACAACCTAAAGAATCTTTATTGCCAAGCCTATTATAAAGCCAGTACTTAAGTGAATCCTTACTCTGTCTTTCATAGGGAACCGAATGAAATAATATATGTCCCGTTATCCTAGTCGCGTACTGACCGTAACTATCACCAACTAAAAGTCTCCACACATATTTGTTTTGCGTACTATAAATTCCAAGAGGTGTTTGCGCACCTGTCGAGCAAACAAAAACCTTTACCAGTTTCTTATACTCACCCTCTTCTGCTTCATATACATAAACAACATTTAATTTCCTATTTATTTTAATATAATATGGATAACCTTCCCTAACATTTTTGCTTTCTTTAATGTTATTTTTAACAATTGTCTTTTTATTAACAATTAAAACAAAATCTCTTTCACTTTTATTATGACTAGAATCAGAAGCTACATACTTCAAATTATAATTTCCTGCCTTATTAAAATCATAATCACCTAAAACAGTAGCTTTTATATTCTCATTAGAATTGTCGACAACACTAACATCTTTAAGTAAATCTGCTTCTTCTCCAGCAGTAATAGTTATTGCTTCTGGGCCCAAAATAGTCGGCGAGATTGTATCTTGAACCAAGATTTTAATTTTCTTTTTAAACACCCTCTTCACAATATTTTGCACCTTTATTTCTACATTTATATATCCAGTTTTAGTAGTATCTATCTTATGATTTTTAGTAATAATTAGTCCCTTTTCTACCCCTAAGATATATTCATATATTTTTCTATCAGTATTTATTTCTGCTGTTAGTTCATCTTTCAATTTTAAAACAGGTTTTTCAAAATAAAAATATAAAAAAGAGCATATTAATATCCCCACAACAATTATTATCGAAACAACTAACTTGTTTTTCATAATACCACCAAAATATTCTTCTATTTGCACATAACCATCTTAAGTATAACAAATATATTTTAAGTTGTAAATTAACTAAAATTTATAATATAATATAGTTGGTGATTTGATGAAAGACATAGTTATTATTGGAGGAGGCGCTTCTGGACTTGTTGCAGCTATTACAGCTGCTAGAAGAGGAAAAAAAGTTACTATATTAGAAAAAAATGAAAAATGCGGAAAAAAATTATTACTAACTGGAAACGGCAGATGTAATTATTGGAATGAAGATATGTCCTTATCCCATTTTCATTCCTCAGAAAAAGAATTGATAAAAAATATTATAAACGAAAAAAATGAAGAAAAAGTTTTAGCTTTTTTTGACTCGCTAGGAATAATTCCCAAAATTAAAAATAGTTATTTTTATCCCATAACGAATCAAGCCTTAACACTTTATAATGCCTTATTATACGAAGTAAAAAAATTAAATGTTGAAATAATTAATATAGAAGTAACTGGCATAGAAAAAAAGGATACTTTTATAATTAATCCCGGTAAAGAAAATATTCATGCAAAAAAAATAATCATATCAGCAGGATCAAAAGCAGCCCCTAAAACAGGATCTGATGGGTTAGGATATCTTTTAGCAAGTAAATTTAACCACAACATAATCACACCAAAACCTGCTTTAGTACAGTTAGTTGGCGAAGAAACATTTTTTAATAAATGGAATGGTGTGAGAGTAGATAGTAAATTAACCCTTTATGAGGATGGAAAATACATAAAAGAAGAAAATGGTGAAGCCCAATTAACCGATTATGGAATTAGTGGAATTGCCGCTTTCAACTTAAGTGGACATATAGCCCGAAATATAGATAAACACGAAGAAATCATATCTATTAACTTTTTACCATGGTTAAAAGAAGAACCAAACAAATGGCTTAAAAAATTGTCACAAAAAAACCAGAATATAACCGAAACATTAGAAAAATTTTTAAATTATAAACTAATACCCATAATATTAAAAAAAGCAAATATCAAAAAAAACACCTGGCAAAGTCTATCTGACAAACAATTTAGTATTCTCATAAACACAATGCTTAATTTTAATTTAAAAATAAAAGGAACTAAATCATTTGATAAAGCGCAAGTTTGTAGTGGCGGAATCCCACTATCAGAAATAAATTTAGAAAATATGGAATCCATTAAAGAAAAAGGCTTATATTTTACAGGAGAAATAATCGATATTGATGGGGACTGCGGAGGATATAACCTCGGTTTTGCCTGGATTAGTGGAATTATAGCAGGTGAAAATATATGATTAGAATAAGACAAATAAAACTTCCTATAAATCATAACAAGGAAGACATTGAAAATAAAATTTTAAATAAACTTAAAATAAACAAGCAAGAATTAAAAGGATTTAAAATAAACAAAAAATCAATTGACGCTAGAAAAGATATAAATTATGTCTACGAAATTGATGCTGAAATAAAAAATGAAAGCAAAATATTAAATAAAAAAAATCCAGACATTATAAAAACCCCAAATGAAAAATATGAATTCAAAATAATCGGAAAAGAAAAGATGAAATATAAACCAGTTATAATTGGCTCAGGACCTGCCGGTTTATTTGCCGCCTATATGTTAGCCAAAAATGGATATAAACCAATAATTATAGAACGTGGCGAAGACATTGATAACAGAGTAAAAACAGTAAATATCTTTTGGAAAACAGGAAAATTAAATCCAAATTCCAACGTCCAGTTTGGAGAAGGTGGGGCTGGAACATTTTCCGATGGGAAACTAAATACAACTGTAAAAGATAAAGACTATCGCGGTAAAGAGATTTTAAGAATTTTCCATAAATGCGGAGCCCCAGAAGAAATATTATACATAAATAAACCGCACGTAGGAACAGACCTTCTAAAAGACATAATTAAAAATTTAAGAAATGAAATAATTAATTACGGTGGAACATTTAAATACAACTCATACTTTAATGATTTATATATCAAAGAAAATACTATTACTAGTATCAAAGTAAATGAAGAAATAATAAACACTGACACCTTAATATTAGCAACCGGTCATAGTGCTCGTGAAACATTCAAAATGCTCCTAAATAAAGGCCTAAAAATGACTGCCAAACCATTTGCTATTGGCGTGAGAATTCAGCACCCACAAAAATTAATAGATTCTAATCAATACGGAAAAAACTATAAAAATTTGCCAAAAGCAAGCTACAAATTAACTTATAAAGCTTCAAACGGCAGAGGTGTATATTCCTTTTGTATGTGTCCTGGAGGCTTTGTAATAAACTCTTCATCTGAAGAAAATATGATTGCCATAAATGGTATGAGTAACAACTCAAGAAACGAAGAAAATGCCAATAGTGCAATAGTTGTCACAATATCACCAGAAGACTTTGGTACTAACCCTTTAGATGGCATCAAATTTCAAAGAAATTTAGAGAAATTAACTTACCAAGAAGGTAAAGGAAACATACCAGTTCAATTATTCAAAGACTTTATTTCAAATAGTTTGAGCACAAGTTTTAACACAATAAAGCCTATATTTAAAGGAAAATATGCTCTTGCAAATTTAAATAATATTTTTCCAAAATACATTTCAGAATCACTAAAAGAAGGAATATTATATTTTGATAAAAAAATACCCGGATTTGCCAATGACGACGCAATTTTAGCTGCCATTGAATCAAGAACATCTTCGCCAGTCAAAATAGAAAGAGATGAAAATTTAGTATCAAATATTAAAGGCATATACCCATGCGGAGAAGGCGCTGGCTACGCTGGTGGTATAATGAGTGCCGCTATGGATGGTATAAAAATCGCTGAAGCCATTGCCAAAATATATAAACCTTTTTAACAAATTATGTTATACTTATAGAGAGGTGCTTATATGCAAACAGCAATCATTAAAATTATGAACAAATTTGGCTATTTAGGCGTTTTTTCATTAATCGCAATTGAAAATATATTCCCGCCAATTCCTTCTGAAGTAATCTTATTATTTGGCGGTTTCATGACTACCTATACAAAATTAAATGTTATTGGTGTCATCATTGCCTCAACATTAGGTTCTCTGCTTGGCGCTATAATTTTATATTATATTGGAAAAATACTAAATAAAGATAGATTAAAAAAAATAATTAAAGGAAAAACAGGAAAAATATTAAGGCTTAAAGCATCGGATATTGATAAAGCTGACAATTGGTTTGACACCAAAGGAAATAAAACGGTTTTCTTCTGCAGATTTATTCCAATTTTAAGAAGCCTAATTTCGATTCCAGCTGGCATGAGTGAAATGGAAATGCCAAAATTTCTTATTTATACTATAATAGGCTCAGCTATTTGGAATTCCGTATTAACCATTTTAGGAAGCATAGTCGGTGAAAAATGGGAAACAATATTAGATATATTTGACAAATATTCTCATTTAACCTTAGTTGCCCTAATTATTTTATTTATAATATTTGTTATAATTTATTTTAAAAAACATAAAAAAATAGAAGAAAAATAACGCTTTTAAAACGTTTTAATGGTGGTGAAATATGAAAATAATGACATTTAATTTAAAAGATGATGGTCTTAATATTTTTAGTAATTGGAAAAAAAGATTAGAAGGATTCGCCACACTAATAGAAACGGAAAAACCAGATATAATAGGCACTCAAGAGATGACCTACAAAGCTAAAAAACTATTAAAAAAAATATTAGAATCAAAAAATTTAAAATACACCTTTTATGGAAAAAGCCGAAGCAGAAACAACCTTATTTTTGACGAATACAACTGCATATTAGTTAGTGAAAAAATACCCATCATATCATCACACACATATTCCCTATCAGATACCCCATTAATCCCAAAAACTAAATTTATAAATGACAAATTCCCAAGAATAATAACATATGTAGAAACAAAAGACTTTTATATATATAATACTCACCTTTCCAACAAAGTAAATGAAAATAAATTATTGCAATTAAAATGCATAACAAATCTCTTAAAAAAAGACAAGCCCATAATAATAACTGGTGATTTTAATTTAGGGGCAACCAAACTTAAAAATTTTTGCGAAAACAATGATTTAATCGATACTACTAAAAATATTGGTAAAACATTTACTACCAAAAAACAAATATATCATTTAGATCACATATTAGTTAATAAAAAAATAAAATATGAAAATCCGACTAAACATAATTTCAAATATAAAAAAATTTATATTAGCGATCACTTTCCAGTATCTGTGGATATCAAAAAAATCTCAAATTGAGATTTTTTATTTTTCATCGTTTCTAAATACAAATAACAACCTTACTATTTGAATCAATGTAGAAGCCACACTTGCCACATATGTAAGTGCTGCCGCAATCAATACCTTTTTGCCACTATCAAATTCACTATCACCTAAATAATTAAGCCTTTTAACTTCACTCAAAGCTCTCCTGCTGGCATCTATCTCAACTGGAAGAGTAACAACTTGAAAAAGTAAAATAACGCATTCAAGTAATATACCTATTTTTACAATACCTAATAATCCTGTCAAACCCCCAATCGCAATAGCTAAATATCCAGCATAAGATGAAAAATTAACAAAAGGTACCATAGCAGCTCTCAATCTCAAAAAAGAATAATTTTCTTTATCCTGAATCGCGTGCCCACATTCATGAGCTGCTACACTTAAGCCCGCAATAGACTTACCGCTGTAATTAGCTGAAGAAAGTCTAACAACTTTAGCTGAAGGGTCATAATGATCAGTCAAATAACCACCAACTTCTAAAACCTTTACTTCTTTTAAACCATTTTCATCAAGTATTTTTCTAGCTGTTTCTGCTCCACTCATCTCTTTAATATTTTTAAGTTCACTATATTTTTTATAAGTAGAAGTTATAAAAGCCTGCGCCAAACTAGTTATAATAAAAGCCAAAAAAGTTAAGCCATAAATTATAAAATCATTCACATAATCATCTCTTTTCTTAACAAATACTATTTTACAAGATTACATCACTAAAGTCAAAAATAAAACTCTAACTAAATAGTTAGAGTAACATCCAAATGGCA
>CAMNJS010000019.1 GCA_946541645.1 uncultured Bacillota bacterium
GTTTTAGCATGAATGTCTTTTCCTTCTTTAAACGCATCTTGCAAGGTTTTTACGTCCGCAATGTGGGCTAAAATTCTAAGCTCGATTTGCGAATAATCTGCGCCATATATGTAATCGTTTTCAGGAATAAATGCTTTTCTAATGTTTCTTCCCATATCATCTCTAATAGGTATATTTTGTAGATTTGGTTCTATGGAAGATAGTCTTCCAGTTCTAGTTAAATTTTGAGTATAGATTGTATGTATTTTACTATTATCTATAGTATTAATTAGTCCTTCAATATATGTACTATATAGTTTTGATAATTTTCTATATTCAATAATTTGACTTATTATTGGATGTTTGCCTTCTAGTTTTTTAAGAACGTCTATCGCAGTTGAATTGCTATTTTTTTTATGTGGTAAATTTAATCTTTCAAAAAGAACTTCAGCTAGCTGTTTGGGTGATGATATGTTAAACTCGGTGCCGGCATTATTGTAAATATCTTTAGTGAGTAACTCTAGTTTTATTTTAATGTCTTCACCTTGCTCTTTTAAGATGTTGCTGTCAACCTTAACACCTGTATATTCCATGTCAGCTAATACTTCGGCTAGGGGCATTTCTATATCTTTAAATAAAAATTCTAAATTTTCTTCTTTTATTTTTTCCTTAAAAAAGTCTTTAGTTTCCCAAATAAATTTTGCTCTTAAAACTGTTTCTTTAGCTATTTCATCGATACTTGGCATTTCTAGATGGCTAAATTTTCCATATATGTTTTCATAAAATTTTAAGTCGTAGTTTAATTCATTTGCTAGATAGGCTATGTCATCTTTCATGTTATAATCTAATAAAGATCCGGCTATCATAGTATCAAATGTGGTATTTTCAATTTCGATATTTTGATATTTTAGAGCGACAATCATTTTCTTTAAGTCATATGTGTATTTTCTATTTTTTATTAAAAAATCAGGTTTTTGTTTTAATATTTCTAATGGTATAAAGTATGAAATGCTATCATTATATATAGCCATGCCAATTATTGGGGCTTTATGATAATTGACGCCAAAAACTTCTAGATAAACTGCAATATCTCCATCAATGTTTAAATCATTTATGTTATCTATAATTTTTACTTTAGCTTCTTCTTTTTTTAAGGTATTTTGTTTTTTTAAAAATGAATAAAACTCTAAATCTTCATATATTTTATTTAGCTCATTTATATTTTCACCTATGTATTTAGTATCATCTATATTAATGTCCATTTTAACGTCTCTAACTATGGTGGCTAGATGATAACTCTTATAGGCGTTTTCTTTGTCTATTTCAAGCTTTTCTTTTAGTTTCCCTTTAATATTATCTATATTTTCATATATACCATCTAAAGTTTTATATTCTTGTAAAAGTTTTAATGCGGTTTTTTCACCTACTCCTTTTACTCCTGGTATATTATCTGATGAATCGCCCATTAAAGCTTTTAGGTCAATAATATTTATTGGATCTATGCCCCACTCATCTTTAAATGTTTTTTCATTATATCTAATATAGTCTTTTTGTTTTAATAGTTTGATATCAACATCTTTACTTATTAGCTGTAGTAAATCTTTATCACTACTAACTATTGTTCCAATAAAGTCTTCTTCATCATCACAGTATTTAGCAAATGTTCCGATGATGTCATCGGCTTCGTAGTTATCTATTTCATAATACTTAATTCCCATAGCTCCTAATATTTGTTTAGCTACTGGAAACTGCATTTTAAGTTCATTTGGGGTTTCTACTCTTCCATCTTTGTACCCCTCGTATTCTTTATGCCTAAATGTCTTTCCTTTGTCAAAAGCAACTATCATATATTCTGGGTTTTCTTCTTTTACAATTTTGTTTATCATATTTACAAAGCCAAATATGGCATTAGTCGGAAATCCTTTACTGTTATTCATGAAATTACCGTTATATGCGGTTGCATAATAACTTCTAAATAAGAGGTTATTGCCATCTACTAGTATTATTTTTTTCATATTTATCACCTAATTTAATTATAATTAATTTCACATGTAAAAACAACTCTTTCGAGTTGTTATTTACGTGTTTATTTCGAATTATTGTGGCACTATTTTTTTCATTAGTTTTGATTTCATCAATAAGAGCTAGCTATTTTACTAAAACAGACTTAATTGGCTTGATTCTTCCATACCATCTAATATACCCATTGAGCGCATTTTTTCAATAAGTGTTGATGAGATTTTTGCTCTTTTTTGAAGATCTTCAATACTTATGTACTCTCCTTTTGATCTTTCTTCCACAATATTTTTAGCGACAACTGTTCCTAAGCCATCTATTGCTCTAAAAGGCGGAATTAATGATTTACCGTCTTCATCGATTACAAAGTTTGTATGATCTGATTTATATAAGTCTATTGGCTTAAATGTGTAACCCCTAGCTAACGCTTCTAAGGCAACTTTTAAGCACTCTAAAATTGAACTTTCTTTATTGGTTGCATCGTATCCTTTTTCATTTATCTCAATAATTCTGGCTTTTACAGCTTCATAACCTCTTATCATGCATTCAATATCGAAATCATCATATTCAACTGAAAATTGGGCTGCATAGTAAACTGCTGGTTTATGTACTTTGTAGTATGCTAATCTAAATGCATTTATGACATAAGCAACGGCATGAGCTTTCGGAAACATGTATTTTATTTTAGAACATGAATCTATAAACCAGTCTTCAATTTCTGCTTCTCTCATTATTTTTACGTACTTACTCCAGGTTTCAGGGTCTTTACTAGCTTTTCCTTTTCTTACAAATTCCATTATCTTAAATGCATCTATTGGTTTTAATCCATGATACATTAAATATACCATAATATCGTCACGACATCCGATAACTTCAGAAAATGGTACTATTCCATTATCAATCAAATCTTTAGCATTTCCATTCCATACGTCTGTTCCGTGTGATAAGCCTGAGATTTTGACTAGTTCAGCAAATGTTTTAGGTTTAGTTTCTTTTACTAATTGTAAGGTAAACGGTGTGCCAAATTCTGGTATTCCAAGACTTCCTGTTTCATTCATTATTTGATCTTTAGTTACGCCTAATGGTTTTGGTGATAGAAATATTCCCATTGTTTCTTTATCATCTAATGGAACTTTTGTAACGTCATCTCCGGTTATATCTTGGACTAGTCTTAATTTAGTAGGTCCAGAATGACCTAATATATCTAGTTTTAAAACGTCTTGGTCAATAGCGTGGTAGTCAAAGTGGGTTGTTCGCCATGCGGAAGTTACGTCATCGGCTGGATACTGGAATGGTGTAAAGTCAAAAACATCCATGTAACCAGGTATGACAACTATTCCGCCTGGGTGCTGACCAGTTGTTCGTTTAATTCCTGTACATCCATTTGCCAGCCTTTCAATTTCGGCAGATCTCATAAATATTCCTTTATCTTCGCAGTATCCTTTGACATATCCATATGCAGTTTTTTCAGCAACGGTTCCGATTGTACCTGCTCTATAAACGTTGTCTTCGCCAAATAAGACTTTTGTATATTCATGAGCTGCAGCTTGGTTTAAATCTGAAAAGTTTAAATCTATATCTGGTACTTTGTCAGCGTGAAACCCTAGGAAGGTGGCAAATGGCATGTCTTGCCCTTCTTTGTTCATTTTAGTTTCACACTTTGGACAGTTCATATCAGGTAAGTCATATCCGCTTCCATAGTCACTTCCTAAACTTTGTCCATCAATTTCAAAAATTGAGTGTTTACAGTTTGGGCATACGTAATGCGGCGGGAGCGAATTAACTTCTGTGATGCCCATCATAGTGGCTACTAGTGATGAGCCAACTGAACCACGGCTACCCACTAAATAACCGTCATCATTAGATTTTTTAACTAATTTTTGGGCAATTAAATATATAACGTCGAAATGGGCACCTATAATTCCGGTTAGCCTGCTTTCTATTTCTTTGTCAATGTTTTCAATTTCCTTGTCATTATTTAAAATATCTTCTTTAATAATTTTTTTAACTTCAGATAGTCCCCCTACCATTATTTCATGCAGTTTTGAATAAATTTTTTGATTATATTCATCATCTGATAAATTTTCGTTTTTTATTTTATTTTTTATTGCTTTTAATGGTTCTTCTCCATAAAGCTCTGAAGCTAATCTTTCTTCAATGTTATATGGAAGTGGACTTCCGTATATTTCCTTAGCTTTATTATATACGAGTTCTAAAGTTGTCTCGGTGCAGTTTTCAATTTTAGGAGCGAATGGAATTCCGTTTGTATCTATTATAACTTCAATAATATCTACCATATCAGCTATTTTATTGGTGTTTGTTATAACTATTTCCTCTGCTAGTTTTTCATCCAAGAATGAAAAGTCTTCAAGCATTTCGTCTGTGGTCCTTAAGTACTGTGAAGGAATATCTGTAATGTCTTTTTTGGCAAGTGGATGTCTTCCTCCACCAGGAACTTTTTGATTAACTATAATTTTTCTATATATTTTATCTTCTGGATTAACTTGATGAACGTCTCCGGTGGCAACTATTATTTTTCCTGATTCTTTAGTAACCCTAATTATTTTTTTTATGTGTTCTAATAGTTCGGCTTTATTGCCAAAATCGTGCATTTGAATCAAATGGTCATAAAGGGCTGGTGGCTGAACTTCAACGTAATCATAAAAGTTTATTAGATTAGCTAGCTCTTCGTCAGATTTGCTTCTAGCTTCGATAAATATTTCGCTTTCATAACATCCACTACCTATGAGTAAGCCTTCACGGTGGCTTTCAATTTCACTTCTTAAGATTCTTGGGGTTTTGTACAGGTATTTGGTGTTAGCAAGGGAAATTAGTTTAAACATGTTTTTTAATCCCTTTTTATTTTTAGCTATTATATTGACGTGATAGGCTCTTCCGTATTTGTGGATTTCATCTTTAGAAATTAATTTATCTAAATCTTTGATTGTTTTAAAATTTCTTGCTGCTAATTTTTTTAACATTTTATGAAATACTAGGGCTGTTCCTTCGGCATCATAATCACCTCTGTGGTGAGCTTCTTCATCCCAAGGTACATCATATCTTTTTACTAAAGCTGATAAGCTATGTCTAGCGTATCCGGTATCTAAAGCTCTTGAAAGTTCTAGTGTGTCAATAACGGTATTATTAAACTGTCCTAGATTATATTTCTGGTGGGCCATTGCAATAAATGAAACGTCAAATTTGGCGTTATGGGCAACCATTGGAAGCTCGCCTACCCAGTCTTTAAATTTTTTGACAGCTTCTTTTTCTTCTAATTTTCCTTTTAACATTTCATCAGTAATATTTGTTAGTTCTGTTATTTTGGCTGGCAGTGGTCTTTTTGGATCAATTAATTCATCAAATCTATCAATTATTTCTCCATTACATATTTTAACTGCTCCAATTTCAATTATCGAATCTGAACCGCCTGCATTAAATCCTGTTGTTTCTAGGTCAAAGACAACATAGGTTGATTCTAGTAATGGCTTTTCACTTGGCCTTAATGATATATTGATAGAATCGTCGATTAGGGTTAGTTCTGTTCCGTATAAAATTTTAAATTTATCTTTTTCTTCTTTTCCCTTATTATAACCAGTCACTAAGTTAAAAACATGTGGAAAGGCTTGGCATCCGTTGTGATCGGTAATTGCTATGGCTTTATGCCCAAAGTTTATGGCTTGCCATACTAGTTGTTCTTCTCCAGCTACGCCATCCATCTGACTCATTTTTGTATGGCTATGGAGTTCTACTCTCTTTTTTTCGGCTTTATCTATTCGTTTTTCTTCTTCTACTTTAGTTGTATTGATGTCTCTGGCGTTTAAGACTATTTCATTGTTTGAAAATCTATCGGCTTTGGTATAACCCCTTATTAGATACCAAGAGTTTGTCTTTATAGTTTTTAAATATCTTTGATATTCTTTATCTTCTCTGCAGAAAATTTTACAGTACATGCTGTCTGTATTGTCTGTTAATTTTAAAGTTATTATTTTAAAATTTGATTTTGATGATTCAAAAGCATCAATTCCAAATACTTTGGCTTTTATAGTAACATCATCCATTTCAAATGTTATGTTAGTTATTTGTGTTACTTCGCTTTTTATTTCATCACCCATAATGATTGGGTTTTCTTTTGGTTCTTTTTTAATAATTTTTTTTGTTTTTTCGATTTCTTCTTTGATGGCTTCGGATTCTTGATGATTAATTACTGTGTCTATTTTTATGTCAAAGCCGGCATTATTTAAATTTTTTTCTAATTCTTTTTTTATACTATTTATTTTCATTTCTTCAGCGATATTACTTACTTCAATCTGTAATGTTTTTCTATCTAAATCTAATTTACTATCAATAAATTCCGCAAGTAGTGGTGCATTTTTACTATAATTTTCAATGAAATATCTATAGTAATCTTCTATTTCTTCTAGGCTAAAGTTTGAAACTTTTATTTTAGAAGTTATAGTCATATTTTGATACTTTCTTTTTAATAGTTTGTCAAATTCTAGGTAGCTTTTTAAAGGTAAAATTTTAGGAACTGAAAGATAAAAAGCGTATTTGTCTTTATTTTTATTGCAAACAATCTTTTCTAATTTGCCATTTTCAAAATATTTAGACATTTCTTTAGGCATATTTATTTGTTCTAATAGTAATTTCATTTTATCTTCCATTTTTATCACCTTTCTTAATTATATCATGTTTGTTTGATTTTAAAAGAAGTTTAAGAACTTCTTTTTGTTTTTTGCTTTGGTTTATTGTTTAGTGGATATGCAATATTTAAATATATTAAACGGTGTGGAACTGACACTTCTTTAACTAATACGCATACTTTTTCTCCTAATTTAAATTTATGGTCTAAATCTTTCTTTGTTTTTGAAACATCTTCAGGTCTTACTATTCCTTTTATATTATTTTCCATTTTTATGTCCATGCCATAAGGGGTCATTCTAATAATTTGCCCATTAAAGCTTTCTCCAATATAGTCTTTTATATATTCGGCCATTTTTAAATCTAAGGTTTCTTCTTCTGCGGCATCGGCTTGCCTTTCCATATATGATGAATGGCTACATATGTCTGGAAGCTTCTCTTCAATTGCATTTAATTTTTCAAGAACTGTTTCAAAGTCGTTATAATAATCTATAAGTCTATGTACCATTAAATCTGGATATCTTCTTATTGGTGATGTAAAGTGGGTATAAAAATTTAAGGCTAAGCCATAGTGACCTTCGTTAATGTTTGAATATTTTGCTTTACTCATGCTTGTTAATATGTAATTTGAGATAACGCCATAGTTTTCAGTATCTTTAAAGCTTTCTAAAAAAGCGTCTAAGTCTTTTGAAGTGTATGTTCCATTATTTATTTTGTTCAATAGGTTGTTTGCGGCCCCATTACAAAGGCCTTGTTCTTTCAAAAAGTTTATCGTTTCTACTAAGGTATCATCATGTGGTCCTCCATGAACCCTATAAACAAATGGAAGACCCATATATGCATAGTGCGTTGTAACTATTTCATTGGCAGCTATCATAAAATTTTCAATCATTTTTTCGGCAGTTTTTTGGCTTCGTTGTTCAAATGATGTTGGGGTTCCTTCTTTTGTTACGATTGCTTTGACTTCGGTTGATGAAAAGTCTATATTTCCTCTTTTTTTACGCTTTTCTCTTAATATCAATGATAGTTCTTTCATTAAATTTAAATCTTTTATAAAAGGAATATACTCTTCTATTAATTTTCCATTTTCTAGTACTTCATTTACTTCTTCGTATGTCATTTTTTTCTTTGAATTTATTACGCTATTAAATATATCATAGTCGATTATTTTTCCGTCTTTATCAATTATCATTTTAACGGTTTTAGTTAATCTGTCTACTTTTTCATTTAGTGAGCATATCCCGTTTGATAGTTCGTGCGGAAGCATTGGTAAAACTGAGTCAGCTAAGTATGCGGATGTTCCTCTTACAAAAGCTTCTTTATCTAAGTTACTGCCTTCTTTAACGTAGTGACTTACATCGGCGATGTGCACGCTTAAAATATAGTTTTCTCCGTCTTTTTTTATGCTTACAGCATCATCCATATCTTTTGTATCTTGCCCATCTATTGTAAATATATTTTCATTTCTTAAATCTTTTCTTCCAGTTATTTCTTCATCTAGTACATATTCTTTAATATCTTTTAATTCTTCTATAGCTTCTTTTGAAAAGTCTTTGAAAAAACCGTGTGTGGCTGCAATTGCAGCTATTTCAATGTCTGGATCATCTTTGTGGCCAATTACTTTAGTTATGGTTCCTTCAAAGACTAAATCTTTATCAATTTGAGCAATATAATTTTTATCTAACTTTATTAATGCCAAATTCCCGGCGACAAGTTTTGTTAATGACTTTTGGCAAATAACTTTTATATTGCCAAAAACATTATAAGGAATAAACGTATTTTCCCCAATATATTCAAATATAGTATTTTTATCTGATCTTTTAATTATTTTTTCAACTTTGGCGTCCATGTAATTTGTCCCATTATTTTTAAAGTCTTTAAGAACAACTATGTCACCGTCTAATGCTCCATTTAGGTTTTCTTTTTTTAGTAAGTATTTTCTTTTTTGTTTTTGGCCTTTTTTTATAACAAATCCATGACCAGTAGTATTTATATGTATTTCTCCCTGAACTTTATTTAATTTATTTTCGTCAAATTCTTGATAATATCCTTTTTCATCTAAGTATATTTTTCCTTCTTCTTCTAGATCTATTAAGGCACTAAAAAAAGTAGCTTGTTCTTCTTCTCCTTTAATATGTATTAATGAACGTAGCTTTTCAGAAGTAAGCTTCTTTTTACTAATTTCTGCTAATATTAAATCTTTTATATTCACCTAAACCACCCTATTTTCATTATAAACTTTTATATAATTTTTAACAATAGGTTTGTTTAAATTTCATCACTTTTTTATAGAGGTGCAGGAGGTAAACAAAATTTTATAAGGAGTGGTATATAAATAAAAGACTTAATAAGAGACAATATATGAACGTTTAATATAACTATTATGCCTGCACCTCGTTAGTGATTATATTATATGTTTTTTAATAAGTAAAATGGTTGTTTTGCTTATTTTAACGTTGTTTTTAAATTTAATTTTATGTTTTTATAGTATATATTTTATTTTTTGTAGGCATTTTTATTTCATAATATAGTGAATTGGGCATTTATAAAAAAAAGTAGAAACTACTTATTTAGGATAAATATATATCTATCTTTACCAGTTAAGTCTTTTTCTACTTTTATGTTTGTTTGTTTAAAATATTTGCTGGCAATATCTTTGATCTTTTTTGCTTGTGTCATACCTATTTCAAAGGCAATAAGCCCTGGCTTATTTAAATGATCAGTAGCTTTTTCTAATATTTTTTTATAATATTCTAGTCCATTGTCATCTGCGTATAGCGCTATAGCAGGTTCATTATTTTTTACTATGTCATCAATTTTTTCATTTTTAGAAATATAAGGTGGATTACTTATGATAACATCATATTTATCTTTAACATTTTCCAGCATATTGCTTTTATAAAAATTAATAATCAAATTATTATTTATAGCATTTTCTTTGGCTATATCTAAAGCTTTTTCGGATATATCTATTGCGTCAATTTGTGAGTTTAAGTGTTTTTTTAAGGTTATTGCTATGGCTCCACTCCCTGTTCCTAAATCAATTATTTTATATGGTTCTTTTAGGTTTTCTTTTGCATATTTAATTGTTTTTTCTACTAGTGTTTCTGTTTCGAATCTTGGTATTAAAACATTTTCATTTACTTTTAAGGTTATTCCATAAAAATTAACATTACCTACTATATACTGAACAGGAAGGCCTTGTTTTAATTTTTCAAGTCCTTCCTTTAATTTATCTTTTTCTAAATATTTTTCTAAATATTTTATATTGTCCATTATGATTCTCTTAATTTTCGATTTTGATCTTCAGTTATAAGAGCAGATATTATGTCATCTAAATTGCCATCCATAACTCTATCTAAATTTTTTGTGGTATAACCTATTCTGTGATCTGTTACTCTATTTTGGGGATAGTTATATGTCCTTATTTTTTCTGATCTATCTCCAGTTCCTATTTTACTTCTTCTTTCACTTCCTAAAGCCTCTTCTTGCTCTCTAATTTTAGCTTCATAAAGCCTACTTCTAAGTATTTGCATAGCTTTTTCTTTATTTTGCACTTGGCTTCTTTCATTTTGACAAGTGACTACGGTTCCAGTTGGAAGGTGGGTGATACGGACTGCACTATCTGTTGTGTTTACTGATTGCCCGCCAGCTCCGCCACTGTGGTATACGTCTATTTTTAAGTCGTTTGGATTTATATCTATGTCAACTTCTTCAGCTTCAGGCATAACTAAAACTGTGGCTGTTGAGGTATGAACTCGCCCTTGGGTTTCAGTAACGGGAACTCTTTGAACTCTGTGAGCTCCGCTTTCATATTTTAATTTTGAGTAAACTCTGTCTCCTTTTACCATAAACTCAACTAGGGGAAAGCCTCCGGCATCGTTGTGTTCCTCTGATAGTACGTCTACTTTCCAGCCTTCTTTTTCGGCATATCTTGTATACATTCTGTATAAATCTCCAGCAAATATATTAGCTTCATCTCCACCAGCAGCGCCTCTTATTTCAACAATAACGTTTTTGTCGTCATTAGGGTCTTTAGGTAGTAACATTATTTCTATGTTATCTTCTAGTTTTGTTTTTTCTTCATTTAGCCGATTAATTTCTTCTTTGGCAAATTCGCCAAGGTCTGGGTCTTTTGTAAGCTCTATATCTGATTCAATATCTTTTTCTATTTGCTTTAATCTTTGATATGCATCATATGGTTCTTTTAAATCTGCAAGTTCTTTGTTTATTTTAAGCATTTGTTTTACATCATTTATTATTGTTGGGTTATTTAGTTCCTTTTGAAGAATGTTATATTTCTCTTCAATTGCGATTAATCTTTCTTTCATAAATATCACCTTTTTTAACGAATTAATTATACTATATTTTATGATTATGAGCAAGAAAAAAACAACACTATTTTTGATTGCTGATAGAATAACTTAGCTATATTTGTTTGATATATTTGGTTACTAAAATTAAATTTTCTATAAATCAAATATCTTATGCTTTGAGTTGGTCCTATTTTAATGCGCTTATATTTTTTTATTTAAAAAGATGAATTATTCATCTAATTCATCTTCATCTATTATAGTTAAATCATCGTCATCTAGGTCATCTACGTCTTCAAGGTCGTCATCATCGGCTGGTGCGTCGTCATCCATGTCATTGTATTCTTCTGGGGCCATGTCATCCATTTCCTCTTCTATTTCTTCCTCTGTTTCAGTCAAGTCTTCTTCATCATCGGTCATTTCTAAATCTAGGATGACTGAATGGTGATCTCTTAAATCCCAGGTTCCATCTTCTAACATGATAAATTTTTTATCTGTAGTAAGTGATGTATAAAAATCACTTATTTTATTTTCATATTCTGCATCAGATAATTCTAACAATTTGCATATTTTTTTAAAAATGTCAGTAATTGATTCACTTTTTTTGTCTTCTTTTAAAATTATTTCGGCTAGTTCAACGTAGGAATAAGATTCTAATTCATCTTTTGACATTTTGTTTAATTTCATAAATTTCACTCCTCATTAACCTAGAACATTGTATCATATTTTTTCTAACTGTCAATACTATATTCTAAATTATATATAAATGTGTCAACATATTCATCATTAATTTTTAAATCATATATTATTTCTAAGGTGTTTTCTTTAATTTTTATGTTTTTTGAGTATGTTTCTATTTTTAGGTTGCCATATTTAGTAATATACTTTCCTTCTAAATTTATACCTTCTTTTAAATATATCTTTAAAAAATTTTCATTTTTTCTTTCAATAATTATTATATTATCTATTATGACTTTGGTGATGGTATTATCATCATTATATGTAATTATATTTTTATTCTTAATTCCATAGCCATTATATTTATGAGTGTATTGTTTGTTTTTTAATTTTGACTTTATCTTTACTTTCAAAATATCACTTCCGATGAGTAGATTATAACACACTTTTATTTTTTTACTTATATTTTTTTTAATTTTTCTAATAATAAGTTTAGAAAGTGCGTGATTTAATGAAGAAATTTAGAGGGTTCTTAAAGTTTTTTTTAATTATAGTAATATTATTTTCTTTAACTTATTTAGGTATTTATCTTTATGCGAAAAACACCCCCAAGCTTTCTATTAAAGGAGCCAACGGCTATTATTTATATGATATTAATAATGAGCTTTATACTAATGGTTCTAAGGAGTGGGTAAATTTAGATAATATTTCTGATTATTTAGTAAACGCGACTATTTCTACTGAAGATAAAAACTTTTATAGACATCATGGGTTTGATTTTTTAAGAATTGTTAAGGCTTTAATGATTAATGTGAAAAATAAAGATACTTCACAAGGCGCATCGACTATTACGCAGCAGCTTTCAAAAAATTTGTTTTTAGATTTTGATAAAACGTGGGATCGCAAGATAAAAGAAGCTTGGATTGCGGTTAGATTGGAGTCTCATTATAGTAAGGATGAAATTCTTGAGGGTTATTTAAATACTATAAATTATGGGGGAATTTTTGGTATTGAGAGTGCGTCTAGATATTATTTTGATAAAAGTTCTAGTGAATTAAATTTGGCGGAGGCTAGTATTTTAGCGGGAATTCCTAAAAATCCGACAAAGTATTCCCCTCTTACTAATTTTAACAATGCTAAAAAAAGGCAAAAAAATATTTTAAAATCACTTGTTAAAAATAAGTATATCAAAGAAGATGAAGCTGATGCGGCTTATAATTATGATTTGGTGTTTAAAAATGGTTCTGGTGCCGATGAATCTAAAATGGTAATGTATTATCAAAGTGCGGTTATGGATGAACTTTCTAAGATAAGTTCTATTCCTTCTTCTTTCACGCAAACTGGTGGGCTTAAAATTTATACTAATTTGGATACGCGAGCTCAAAAGATTTTAGAGGAAAGTAGTAACAAGAATATTACAAATCAAAATATTGAACTTGCTGGGGTTGTTATGAATCCTAATAATGGTAAAGTTTTAGCTCTTACTGGCGGGCGAGATTATAATAAAAGTGAATTTAATAGAGCTATAAAATCTAAAAGACAAGTAGGCTCAACAATAAAGCCTTTTTTATACTATTCAGCTTTGGAAAATGGTTTTACGGCTTCTACTACTTTTACTAGTGAGAAGACAACTTTTAGTTTTTCTGGTGGTAAAACTTATACACCAAAGAATTATAATAATAAGTATGCGGAAGGTCCGATTAGTCTAGCGGCTGCGATAAGTTATTCTGATAATGTTTATGCGGTTAAGACCCATCTTTTTTTAGGTGAAGAGGCTTTACCTAGTATGTTAAGAAGAGTTGGAATCGATAATGATTTTTCTAATCTTCCATCTTTAGCTCTTGGAGCCGAAGAAATTAGCTTAATTAATATGATGGAAGCTTATAGTTCTCTAGCTAATGAAGGATATAAAGTAAAGCCTTATTTTATTAACAAGGTAACTGATATGGATGGCAATATTTTATATGAAAATAAGTTTCATCCTGAAAGTATTTTGAATAAGTCTACTGTATATATTTTGAATGAACTTTTAACAACTACTTATGCGAAAGAGTTTACTGATTATAATGCCCCTACTTGCCTTAGCATTTCTCCAAAAATGACTCATAAGTATGCGGTGAAAAGTGGAACAACAAATACTGATAATTTGATATTTGGGTATAATAATTCTTTACTTGTAGGTCTTTGGACTGGTTATGACGATAATAAGTACGTTGATAGTAGTGATAGCTCTAATTTAAAAAATATGTGGGTCGATGTTATGGAAGCATATTTAGAAGGAAAAACGGATGAAGATACTTGGTATAAAACGCCTAGTAATGTCGTCGGTGTAGCAATAGATCCTATAAGTGGAAATGTTGCTAGTAAAGAAAGTAAAGCTAAGGTCCTTTATTATATAAAAGGAACCGAACCTACTAATAAAACTGTGTTAGATGATGTTATTCCAACGGTAAAAATAGAAGATGAAAAAAATAGCTCTTAATCGAACTATTTTTTTGCTATGATTTCAAGCTCATCGCCTGTTTTTAAATTAAATGCATTGGCATCATCAGTGTCTAAATGAAGTTCATATTTTGAATTATCAGCTATTTTTAAATAGACATTGTCGATTATTCCGGCTTTTTCACCGTCTATTTTAATTTGTACTTTTTCTATACCTGCTAAATTTCTTTCTATAACTTCTTCTTTAGTTATGTGAATGTGGCGGTTAGCAATAATGCATCCTTTATCTAAACTTATTTCATTAAGCTCCCCCATTAACGTTATTGGACTTGATCCTTCAATATCACCTGATGATCTAACTGGTGGATTTAATTTTAAATTATAACTATCCGTTCTTGATATTTCTACTTGGTTATAATTTCTAAAGGGACCTACTATTCTAACTTTTTCTATTTTTCTATCACCGTTTTTAATTGTGACAAATCTGTTTGAAGCAAATTGTCCTGGCTGGCCTAAATATTTAACTACTTCTAAAGGGGCGTCACCAAATAAATTTTTATAAATTTCTTCAGTTAAATGAACGTGTCTATTTGATATTCCAAGTGTTACTTTCATATAATTTCCTTTCTATTTATCCCGTATAGCCTGCTTGGCATGTACTATCATGATATGTGCAGTAATCTGACCAGCTATTGTATCCGTTATGCCATGTTGCTTGCTGCGTGTGATAACATCTATAGTTTTTTGTCCCGTTTTCCACATATGAGCAGCCATTACCACAGACTCTTGTACATGCGGACAGAGTTGAATATGAAGTGGATTTCGTACACATATTACCAGATCTATCATATCCTGATGGACATGTGTAATATCCTTCATGCCAGTTGCAGTATCCACCTTCCCAATATGCTTGTCTTCCTTTAGCGCAGGCATTATACGTTAAATATTTACTATTTGAAGTTTTATTTCCCGCATTATCTTCACAAGTCAAGGTAAGTGACTGACTTCTATTTCCTGCTGCAGTTTTAGATACCGATGTTGTTTTGGCTCTGCTTAAAGTATCATCGCAAGTTGCTGATATGGTTGCTGATATTCCGGAATGAGCTATTGTTCCCATATTTGGAGCGGTTCTATCTAGTGGTGCATATATTTCAATATATGAACTGTTACCTGCTTCGTCTGTTGCGGTAAATTTCCCATATCTATATCCTTGTGCCGAAAATGATAACGTTTGAGTTTTGGACGTGCCTGTCTTTGACCCTCCTGTTAGGTCTTTTAAATTTGAAGCACTTTGTGCTAATCCAGATGTATTCCATGCCCAATTTGTTGTTACATTAGTGTTTTCTTCTATAGTAACATCATAGTATACCCCGTACGGATAATTTGCATTGTTTAGCCATGTACTTACTGCATTAGTATAACTCTTTAGTTCTCCGTTTTCTGATGCATTAATACTGCCAACTACGCCACCTGTTTTTTTATCATCTGATGTTCTTTTATATGCCTTTATAGTTATTAATGGCGCAGTATTATCAATTTTATTTATTTTTTTTGTTGCCGTTATTAGTTTATTTCCATATAGCATACTGGCTGTTACTTCTCCATTTGACATTACACCCGTA
>CAMNJS010000020.1 GCA_946541645.1 uncultured Bacillota bacterium
AAGTGGTGGAGAGAGATGGATTCGAACCATCGAACCCGAAGGAACAGATTTACAGTCTGCCGCGTTTAACCACTTCGCTACCTCTCCAAAAAAAAATGGTGCCGGAAATAGGACTTGAACCCACAACCTACTGATTCATACCACTATAGCTTTCGCTACCACACAGTGTTTGTAGTCTGGACTTTCTCTTAGCCATATCCTTAGACTTAGGCCCGTCGTATAAAGTCTCTACACTCGGTAATTAATTACCTAGCTCGGGATTGCCATACAAACTATACTTTTTTCTGTCCTTTCTGCCTTTTCCTTTATTGGCTCCTTTATATGTAGAAGTCAACGAGTGACAATTTGGACACAAAAGTGTTAAGTTATCTTCCTTGTTATTTGTATAATCTCCATCAATGTGCTCGATTTCTAAGGGAATTACATTGGTATAAGGATTAACCTTATGCCAACCACATTTAGAACATCTATAATTATATTTTATTAATAGATATTTTCTAATGTGATTTGAAATTTGATATTTCCCTTTTAAACCATTCACTTCGCCATTTTGCCATTTTTCAATATATTTATAATATTGATAATTAGCTTGGCAAGTATTATTGCAATACTTTGTATTTCTGCTTAATGGTTTTTTACAATACAAACAATTCATATAACCATCCCCGTTTGTGAAGGGTTCCCCGAATTAGCGACGTCCACTTTATAAGTTTCCTTATAAAGGTGCAAGAATCTAGAGTTTTACTCTATCTTACAAGTCAGTTGCTCTACCAATTGAGCTATTCCGGCAAAATAATGGTGGGCGCTATAGGACTCGAACCTATGACCCCCTGCTTGTAAGGCAGGTGCTCTAACCAACTGAGCTAAGCGCCCGAAAAAACTTTAGTAGACGTTATTAAATATAACATCTATGAGCTTATTTGTCAATAGTATTTGACGTATTTTTTATTTTTTTAAGTTCTTTATTTACCCATAGTGGCAACTTTTTAGCTAATGTGTTGAAACCACTTGGTGTTTCTATTATTTTATGTTTACGTGTTTTGCCATTTATTTTATAATTTATGTTCTTAATACTTAGTTTTAAATGGGCTTCTTCTTTATCAACATCTAGTATTTCGACATATATATGGTCACCAACATCTATGAAGTCATGAATATCTTTTACAAAACCTTTTGATATTTCTGATATATGTATTAAGCCAGTATAATATTCATCAAATGACATAAATGCCCCATATGGTTCAATACATGTTACAGTGCCCTTGACTATTTTTCCTTTAGAATACTTAACCATAGTCACACCTCTAATTGATATTATATCATAATTATAACTAAAGATTTATTTTTTTTTTAAAATATTGTATAATGGCAGTGGTGATTTTATGACTGATGAAGAAAAGATAAAAGAAATTATTGATAAATTAAGGCCATTTTTAATTAATGATGGTGGCGATATTGAATTTGTCGAATATAAGGATAATACCGTTTATATTAAAATGCTTGGCGCTTGTGCAGGTTGCTCTTTAATAGACTATACTTTAAAAGATGGGGTTGAAATGGCTATTAAAGAAGAAGTTCCAGCTGTTAAAGAGGTAATAAACATTTCATAATGTTTATTTTTTTATTCAAGCCATTCAATAGTATTTATGCGGACGCGGTTTTTATATTCTTTATATATTTTTTTTAAAATGCGTTCATATTCACAAGATTTATTTATGATTGGAATTAGATTTTCATCACACTCTCTATTAGTTATTATTTCTTCAAATTTGTCAAAATAATATGTCGGATATATCATTCTTGACAAAAACAAAATACATTCATATGGGGTTAGATGAATATTATTTAAGTAATAATCTAATTCTCTTTCTATGTTTTCATTATTAAAAAAGCTTTGTTTAAAATATTCAGCAGCATCCCTTACTCTAGAATCTATTTTTATATTTAAAGGATTATATAAATCAAAAGTTGTTTGATTTTTCTTTATTCTGTTATGCGCATAAACACCAGCTATGCTTTCTTTATGGGCATTATTTATTATAGCAATTGCTATTTCTCCAAGCCCTATATAATAGCTAAAGCTATCTGTGATTATAGGATGACTCTTTCCTAGCATACTTAACTGATATTCTAAATAATCATTCTTTTCTTCCCATAGTTTGGCTATATTTTGATTATAAGGCACACCTGTTCCTTTTGAAAAGTTTAGTATTTCTTTAAGCGTAATTTTTTCTTCATAATATGCTTTTTGCATTAATATATAGGGAATATTATCAATATATGTCAGAGGTGATCTATTGATATTTAAAATTATTGGATGAACATACATGTGTTTATTTAGCATTTCTAGATGTTTATTATATGTATCGTTTATTTTAGATATGTCATCTTTATATTTTATGAATATATATTTAATATTATTAATATAAAAATAATATCCTTCGGTAGTTTGAAAAACATTTTCTGGATACAAGTTGTAATAATAATTGATAACATTTTTCATAAAACACCTCTATGCTATTTTATGATTTATTTGAGGTTATAATTACTTTTAATTGGGTGTTTTATCTGCACTCTTTATTTTTTTTTGAATATGTTATATTGAAAATAAAGAAGGGGTGGATTATATGTGTAATAATTCTGGCGATAATAAGTGCATAGCTGAAATTTTGACTGTAATAAATATACTTCAAAACAATGCAGAATGCGCTGACGCCTGCCTAGATACTTGCGATCGTGGCTTTTTAGGAAATACTACAGCTACTTTTGCTTATAATACAAGACCAGTCATGCTTTATACAGGCGAAAGTAATGGCGTAACTCCTTGGACTATGCCAACTACTAGAGATGAGGAAGCAACTGAAACTAGTAGTGTATTTAGAGTAGAAAAAGTTGATGGTAATTGTGCGACTTTTAGAGTTCTTGCGCCAAACACTGATACAACATCTACTTTGCCATATGTCTTAACTAATTCATTTTTTACAATGAATTTATGCTGCGTATGTGCGATCAGATGTTTAAATGATACAATAGTTGAAGGCGTTTAAAAAAACCAATTTTGTTGGTTTTTTTCTTATTCAAAATAATTTATTTTCATTGCTTTCTTTACTTCTTTCATTGTCGCTGTTGCCTTTTTTCTAGCTTTTTCGGTTCCATCTTTTAATATTTTTTCTACTTCTTCGGGATGCTCATTATAGTACTTTTGTTTTTCGTGGACTGGTTTTAAAAAGTCTAACATTTTTTCAATCAGTTCTTTTTTGCATGCAACGCAGCCTCTTTTACCATTCTTGCATTCTTCACACACTGTTTTTAAATTGGAATTTCCAATTAATTTATGATAGTAATAAACCATACATATATCTGGGTTTGCTTTGTCGTCTATTTTTATTTTATTTGGATCTGTAATCATACTCATTATTTTTTTCTTTAGTTCTTCATCACTGTCAGCTAAGTATATAGCATTACCCAAACTCTTACCCATTTTCTCGTTACCATCTATTCCTTTTATTCTAGGAAACTTTGATAAGTAAGCCTCGGGTTCTAGCAAAGTTTGGCCATAAATATTATTAAATTTCCTGACTATTTCGCGGCACTGTTCGATTAGTGGTAATTGATCATCTCCAACCGGAATCAAATTACCTTTGAAAGCTGTTATATCTGCGGCTTGACTAACTGGGTACCCTAAAAATCCATATGTTATACTTTCGCCATTTTCACCAAATAGTTCTCTTTTTTGTTTAATTTCTGTCTTAACTGTAGGGTTTCGTTCTAATCTTGATATTGTCACTAGATTTGAATAGAAAACTGTAAGTTCGGCTATTTCCGGTATTAAAGATTGAATGAAAAGATTTGCCTTGTCTGGATCTATTCCTATTGATAATAAATCAATAGTAAGTTCTTTAACGCTTTTTATAACTTTGTCTGGGGTTTCAAAATTGTCTGTCAAAGCTTGAACGTCAGCTATTTCGATATATGTTTCATATTCATTTTGAAGTTTTGCCCAATTGCCAACAGCTCCAAAATAGTGCCCTAAATGTAGGTGACCTGTTGGTCTTATTCCTGTTAATATTGTTTTCATATTACCTTCCTTTCTAATATGTTATTTTTTTTCCTTTAATAGTATAAATATATAATGCAGCTAAGAATTCATCATTAAATAGTGGAATATATTTTATCATTGCATGATTATTATTTATAATACTTTCATAAAAATATTTAGTAATTTGTCTGCTATCTATAATGTTAGTTATATCTTTTTCTTTTAATTTATTTTTTATTTTTTCAATGTCAATACTTTCGGTGTTTGACAGAGCATTTAATAGTCCTCTGTTGTATGTATGGATATCATAAATATTGGATTCGTCGAAATTAAATATTTTTCCTGCTTTTTCTAGTATTTCGTTGAAATTATTGTACATTGTATTTTTGTTTATTATTTCTTTGAAAATAGGCATTGAAAATATTTTATTTAAAATTATATTATCCATATTGCTTAATATATTATTTAAATTGTCTTCAAAAATATCATTATATAAATTATAATTTTTTATTAAATTGTGCTTTCTAAATGTAAATTTGTTGCCATCTAATTTACCGAATGTTTTCATAGCGTCATTATAGCCAAATCTCATTGCTTCTTTAGCTTTGTTTTTATCAAAAACTAAAAATGAGGCAATTTTATTTCTTGGGGCAATATAAGTCACTTCGACGCTTTCATCTTCAATCTTCTTTTTTAAGCCTACTGCTCTTAAATCCACAGCTATAATTTTCGTTGCTCCGAGCTCAATTGCAAAGTTTATCGGAATATTATCGTAATAACCTCCATCAATATATAGTTCATCATCAATCACATATGGTTTAAAAGCTGGATAACATGAGGCTGAGGCTAATACATAACTTCTCATATTTTGAATATTTAAGTCTTTTTTTGTTTTAAAAACTGGTTTCTTTTTTGAAAAATTGTAAGTTACTAGTCCATAGTTAATATTTGATTTAAAAAATCTGTGTGGTTTGAAGTAATAATCAAACATCTTTTCCATCTTAGAAACATCCATTCCACCTTCATTTATAAATGTTTTAACATACTGTGCATATACTTTAGAAAGTGTGGGATCTTCCATTGGCGGAAAATCTTCTTCCCGATACATAGATGAAAAACTTACATTTTTCCAGTATTTTAATGCTCCTCTTAAGTCTTTTTGGGTAACAAACATACCATTTACAGCGCCAATAGACGTTCCTGTTACAATGTCTATATTAATATGCATTTTTTTTAAAGCTTTATAAACGCCTATTTCATAGGCTCCTTTTGACCCTCCGCCTGATAATACTAATCCTAATTTTTCCATGTTATGCCTCCAGTAGTATTATACTATTATTTTTTTCATTTTACAAAGTATAAGTAGACATAATCTTTGAAATAAGGTAAAATTGTAGTTGGTGAGGGTATGTTTGATGTTTTTTACAATTTTATGTTTTATTTTGCGTTATTCATAATTTATGCGTTTATTGGATGGCTTATTGAAATTGTTGCGGCCCTTATAAATAATCATAAGTTTATTAACAGAGGCTTTTTAATGGGTCCAATTATTCCTATTTGGGGAGCTGGCGCTATTATGATAACTTTATTTGTTAAACCGAGTGATAGTGCTTTTGGGTTAATTGTTTCATCAGCTTTTATAGGTTCATTTTTGGAATATGTAGTAAATTATGCTATGGAAAAAATATTTAAAGCTAGATGGTGGGATTATTCTAATTTGCCTTTTAATATTGAAGGTCGTGTTTGGTTAGGATCTTCATTACTATTTGGAATCGGTGGTTTGCTTTTAATTAAGTATATGAACCCATTTTTTTCCAGCATTTTATATGGTATGAATAAAGGTTTATTATGTACTTTAAGCTTTTGCAGTTTAATAATTATGCTTATAGATTTGTGTATTTCTGGTAATATTATTAAAAATCTTAAGCTTTCGGCATATTCTCTTAGAAAAGATTATACAGAGGAAGTTTCTAAAAAGGTTAAGCAAAAGCTTAAGGAAAAATCTTATTCATTTAATCGTTTATTAAGGGCTTTCCCTGATGTTAAATTTTTATTTAAAAACAAAAAATAGAGTTTTAGCTCTATTTTTCATATGCTCCTAAAGAAATATCGTCATTAAATTCTAGTTCGGTGTTTGTAAGTATTTTCCTTTTTCCTTTATTACTATAGTAATAGTAGTCTTTTTTATTTCTATAATATACTTTATCTTTTAAATATGTGACGCTATTAATATCGGTTGTTTCAAAAATATATGTTTTTAATTTTTTGTTTTGTATGTCTGCTCTATATACTAAATATTTATCTTTATCTTTTTTATAAAAATAGTAATATTTATTTATTTTATCAACTTTTTCATATCCTTCTATGTCTTTATAGGTAGTGAATTTTTTTTCGTTTAGGGCTTCACTTAAGCTTATTGTTTGCCATTTACCATTATAATATTTTATATTATCTTTGTTTCCAACTTCTTCCACAGTTTCATACTTGATGCTAATTTTATACTGTTTTTGGGCATCTTTATCAAAAAGATAAATATCTCCATCAACAGCGCCTTCTATGTAAGAGTCAAATGATATTTCATCATAACTTCTAATATTTAAAACATCACCATTAATTATATTAACGACATAGAAGTTTTTAAATGTATATTTAGAATTATAATCTGCAACAACATAGTATTTGTCTGTAAAGATGCTGATTGGTTTTTTATATATATCATTATCAAATAGTTTTACGTTATTTTCATTACTATTAAATAGTGTTAGTCCTTTATAATTTTCTATTGCAATATAGTTGTTTTCTTTCATGTTATTTTTGTATATTTTTTGAGTGTTTGATACAGTTATAGCGTCTGCTTTATCTATATATATGTTTTTATTATATCCATATTTTTTAAAATATTTATTTATATCCTCTATATTTAAACTGTTTGCTTCATATAATATGCCTTCTTTTAAGCACATAACGTCTGTTTCAATTTTTTTATTTTTAAATTGTGGCATAAAACATTGGTATTTATTTATTTCTTTGTAATATATTTTTTTGATTATTTTTTCTGCTTTTTTGTAGTTCTTGGTTAGCTGAAAATTTATTTTAAATTTTTCACTAGATATTTTGAAATAGTACGTATTATCTTTAGCGGTAAATTTTTCATCTACATTAAAATTTCCAATATTGTAATTTATTTCATGGCCGCGGTCAAGGAAAAATACAGCAGAATACATTATAAAATATATTAATATAAATGTTAGTAGACTTTTGAATAAAAACTTCATAAAACATCCTCCATATAGTTGTTTCTTGTTATTCTAAAACGGAGATTAGTTTTCCCCGTTTTTTGAAATATCTTTTAAATCTTTTTCCATTTGTTTAACCATTTTTTTATCACTAGAATCTCCCATTTCAAGTTCTCGTTTCTTTTGTATCATATATTTTGATAATACGGTTTCGATTTCTTGAAGTGCGCCTCTTGATAAATTGGTTAGATATACTTGTTCTTTTACGGTATCTATGATGGCTTTACCCCATATTAATCCCATTCTTAAAGTTAAATCGTTAAACATGTCAGGTGTTATACTGTAATAAAAATAACCATATAATACTCTTTTTTGAACAAGAACAATTCTTTTGTCTGTTAAAACGCATACAAACGTCGAAAATATGTTAGATGAATTAGGCGTCTTTTGAGCCGCGAATGCATATAAAATTTCTTCATCTTTGTTTATAAGTTCTGCAGCTAGGTTTGAGTGTGCTTTTAAACGCCAGGATATTGTGCTTGGAAATCTTCTTTTGAAATCTAATACTTTTTCATATATTTCATTTCGCATATATTCACTCCCTTTATTTACTTTAATTATAACATGTTTATCTTAAAATCAAAATAGTTTAATATAAAAAGCTTAATTATAAGCTTTTATATTGTTTTAAAATACTCTACTATTTCTGATTTTTTTATAATGGTTTTTGAGCTATCTTTTGTATTTTCCACTTCATAATTTATGTTATTAAATTTGTTTCCTAAAACAATCATTTTAGGTGTTCCTAGAACGTAAACGTCATTAATTCTATTTCCAATTGTTAGATTTTCTCTATCATCTATAATGGCTTTTATATTATTTTTTGTTAGTTCTTCATATAGGTTTTCGGCTTCTTGTTTATTATTTTCATTATATATTATATGAACTTTATATGGGGCAATAGCATATGGAAGAGAAAATCCTTTTATTTTTTCTTCTGCTTTTATGATGTTGTTTTCTATTAGGCAGGCTATAATGCGTCCTAAACCTATTCCATAGCATCCCATATAATATGGCTTATTTTCGCCGTTTTCATCTATATAATATAGTCCCATGCTTTCTGAGTATTTTGTACCTAGCTGGAAATTGTTGCCAAGTTCAACTGCGTTATATTCTTTTAGTGAGTTTATATCTTTTATGTTAAGTTGCTTTAAGTATTCTTCTTTGTTTTCAAATTCTAAAACTTCTTTATTTATTCCCAAATTTTGAGCTTCGTCAAATAAAACTATATCTTCCCCAAGATCTGTCGCAGCTTGAAATTCTTCAGCAACGCTTCCTCCTATTACACCGTTATCACTAACTGTTGGCATAATTTTAATACCTAGTCTTTTAAAAATATTTAAATAAGCTTCATGCATTAGCTCATATGATTTTTTCATTCCATCTTCATCTTTATCAAAGGAATAAGCATCCATCATAACAAATGTTCTTGGTCTAAACAAGTAGCCTCTTGTTCTTATTTCTTTTCTAAATTTTTCTCCGATTTGATAGTAAGTGGCTGGTAAATTTTTATATGATGTTAATCTATTAGCACCAAATAAAGTAGCGCACTCTTCAGCTGTTGGGGCAAGTCCATATTCACCAAGGTTGTTTTTTATAGTAAACATAATGTCGCCGTCTTTTGTATATGTATCCCATCTATTTGATTTATCCCATATTTTTTTTGGCTGCAATTTTGGAAATTCTACTTGGATGCATCCGACATTATCTAGTTCTTCTATAATTATATCTTCAACTGTTCTTTCTAATTTTGTCCATAAGTTCCCATATCCATATATACCACTTTCAAATTGGTATAATTCACCTAATTTCATTAGAATGTCTTGTCCTGAATAGCTTTTGTCCACGTCGTTTAAGTTTATTTTTTTAATATTTAAATTTTTTAATCTCATGTTTTTCCCTTCCTTATAATAAAAAGGATAGCATTAAGGAGTCATAAAGACGGTGCCATCCTTTTATTTTCTTTCTTTTGATAACGGTTTTACCCGGAAATGTTTTCATTTCACTCTGAAGATAGGAATTAATTAGTGTCATAACTTGTTTCCACTATACCAAGCTCACTTTTATGACTAGCTAATTAATATTTCTTCGTCTTCGTTTTACATGGATATTGTATCATAATTTTTTATAATTGAAAATAGTTATTAAAAACTTTATTCATTTATTTCTCCTTCAAATACTGTCACTGCTGGCCCAGTCATGTATATGTGATTATCATTTTCATCCCATTCAATATTGAGTGTTCCCCCTAAAAGTAATACTTCAATATTTCTTTCGGTAAGGTTATTTAATATACATGCACAAGTACTCGCACAGGCTCCTGTTCCACAAGCGAGAGTTTCTCCTGCCCCACGCTCCCATACACGCATTTTTATTAAATTTTTATTTATTATTTCAACAAATTCAGCATTTATTCTATTTGGAAATCTTTTATCATTTTCAATTTGTTTTCCGTATTTTTCAACATCAAAATTTTCAAGATCTGTAACAAAACATACTGCATGGGGATTACCGACTGATATACATGTCAAATTTGCATTTTTATCATCTATTTTGGTATCCACTTGGATAAAATTGGCTTTTTCATCAATATTTCCATTATAAAATGTAGTTATATCTTCTGGTCTATACTTTGGCATCCCCATATCAACTTTCACTTTTTGAACTTCGCTATTTTCTACTTTCAATGATAAATGTTTAATTCCTGATAATGTTTCTATATCTAACTCTTTTTTATTTGTTAGCTTTTTATCATAGACATATTTGCCGACACATCTAATGCCATTGCCGCACATTTCGGCTTCGCTTCCGTCTGCATTAAATATGCGCATTTTAAAATCGGCTTTTTCGCTTTTGCATATTAAAATTAGTCCATCAGATCCTATTCCAAAGTGTCTATCACTTACTTTTTTGGCAAATTCGCTTTTATTTTTTATATTATTTTCAATGTCATTAACGTAAACATAGTCATTACCTATGCCTTCCATTTTAGTAAATTTTATCATTTTTTCTCCTTTAATTTATAATAATTTATGTTTTTGCATGCTCTGTTTTATTTTTACTTTGCTTGGCTCTGTAGGTTCAACTAATGGTAGTCTTGGTTTGCCATAATTATAGCCCATTTCATTTAAGGCATATTTTACTGGGGTTGGGTTTACTTCAATAAATAGAGCTTCAATTAGATCTATAACATCTAATTGCATTTTTGTAGCTTCTGTGGTGTGCCCATTTAGATATTTTTTTACCATGTCATGAGTGTATTCAGGCATTATGTTTGAAAGAACTGAAATTACACCTTTTCCGCCTAAAGATAGCACAGGTATTATTTGATCATCATTACCTGAATATATTATTAAATTGTCTTTGCATAAGCTGGCAATTTTAGCTACTTGGGAAATATTTCCGCTAGCTTCTTTTATGGCAACGATATTTTCAATTTTTGAAAGTTCTAAACATGTTTCTGGAGTTATATTTACCCCAGTTCTTGAAGCTACACTATACATAATTATCGGAAGTGTTACTGAACTTGCGATGGCTTTATAGTGTTCAATTAATCCTGCTTGGGTTGTTTTGTTGTAATATGGTGTGACAACTAATATTCCATCTGCGCCTATGCTTTCGGCGTATTTGGACATTTCAATAGCCTCTTTGGTATTGTTACTACCGGTTCCAGCAATAACTTTTGCACGGCTTGCGACTTTATCGATTGCAAATTTTATTGTTTCTTTTTTTTCTTCTTTAGTCATAGTTGAGGCTTCTCCTGTTGTTCCACAAACAATAATTGCATCTACTTTTCCTTTTATTTGATCTTCTATCATTTTACCAAATACTTCATAATTTACTCCATCTTCGGTAAATGGGGTGGCAATAGCAGTTCCACATCCTTCAAATATTATTTTTTTCATATTATCCTCCTTAAAATTTGGCTGCATTATAATTTTATCATTATTTTTCTGTTTTTTTGTTTACGTAAAAAACCCGCTTCTTTGGGTTTTTTATGCATGGTTTTATATTTTATTTACAATTGTTTGTTATTTTTTTAATTTATTACCTTTTGCCTTTATTTTAATTCTTTTGTTATGCTTTTGCTTATTTTTATGGGCCCGCGTATAGCTTTTATACCAAGTCTTTTTAAAAAACTAAATATATATTTTTCTGGGTCATATTTTTTTACCAGTTTTAGCTTCATAACTTTGTACATCGAAATGTGCTTATCATCATACTCGTATGGTATATTTACTTCTAATACCTTACATTTGTATATGATACTAGAATATGGAGCTGCAGCATAAATATATGCTATGTCATTTTCGTGAATGTTGTTTGATTGTTTCCAAATTATTTCATCTTTATCATTAAAACAGTTAATAATATCAAAGTATTTTGGATTAGCTGGAATAATCCAAGTCTCTTTATCGTTTATTAAGTTATATGATTCATCTACTAATTTTATGATATCATTATCTTTTAATGTATCATCTAAAATTATGGAAATCCAATCTTTTTTGTTCATGTGATATGCTGGATAATATCCTTTTTGTTTTAATAATGTTGGAATTTTATCCTCGTTTAACTTGATGTTTAATATTTCTGCTTCACCATTTCTTTTATCTATTTTTGATAATTCTATGTTCATTATCATTGCATACCACTTATCATTATTAGCATTTCTAAACACGCCGTAGCCTTTAAATTTTTCCCATAAAAACTCTGGCTTACTCTTATATTTATTATAAATATATTCGGTAATTCTGTTTGCTTGATTACTTATAAATGGGCTTTCTTCGAAGCAGTTTTCTTTTATGTCGTTTAAAATTTTTTTATATGATGAGCGAACTTTGTTTACAAATGGTCCATTTTGCGCCTCAACTCTAATATTTGGATATTCTTCGTCAATCATTAAATCTATTACTTTTCCTTTTAAAATTTCATTACTATTAATTGTAATATAGGCTTTAAAGGTATTATTTAAAAAATTTTTTTCATAGGTGTATTCGTCTTTATCTTTTTTAAAGCCATATTTTTCAAGTTTATTAAAATTCACTTTACTTCTTTTAAATATTTCTTTTTCAATATCCAATTCCACCACCTCCATATTTTACTCATTATAAATTAAAGTATATTATTTATGTATGTTAATCCTATCATTATAGCTGTTAACATTATTATGCTGCTTACTACGATTATGTGTGTTTTCTTTTCTTGAAATAGTGTTGCTATAAACTCTCTTATAAAGGCATTAATCCAAAAGTAAGTTTTTGTTTTTGCACCAATTCCTTCCATATTTATGTTCTGTTTATTAGCTATTATTCCGGCTCTAAACACGTGATAGTTTGTAGTTGAAAAGGCAATACTAGCTTTTTTGCCTATAATTTCATATGAAAATTTAATGTTTTCGTAGGTGTTTTTGGATTTATCTTCGGTTATGATATTTTCTTTTTTTATGCCTCTTTCTACCAAATAATTTTTAATTGCCTCAGCCTCCGGAATAATTTCATCGGCGCCTTTCCCGCCAGAAGGCACATATATTATGTCTTTTCCTGTTTTTTCCTTTTGCATTTTACCAAATTCAATGGCCCGATCAGCTCTTCCTTTTAGTATATTGGTTAAACTTCCATTCTTTTTTATTTTGCAGCCTAATATTAGAATATAGTCTTTATCAAATTTTGGAATATATTTAGCTGCTTTGATACTCATTATAATAGTTCCTAGTAAAATGCAATCTATGTAAAAGACTATAATGTATACTGTAGCAGATATGAAATTATATATATAAAGTCCTAGTGCTTTTTCATTATGAATATCAATCCATGTAGATGCATATAACATATTATACATGGTTTCTGGAAGCATGGTAAGTATGCATATGAAGCATCCTAAAAATAAACCTAACATGTTTTTGAGATTAAATCCTTCTTTTTTTATTAATAGCATATTACTTATTATTACAAAGAATGAAGCTATGAAGGCTACAGGTAACAACAAATATGATAATGAGAATGTGGAAATTAGTCTTTCTGCTGTATGTGATATACCATAGTGATTATTAGGAATACTTAAAACACTTATAATGGCTGCTATGTGGAAAAAGATTATTCCTAAATAGACTATGTTTTTATATTGATATATGTTTTCTTTTTGACTTTTTTTGTATGCTTTTATTAACAAATATAATATGTACGAAAGTAGCACTCCTATTGAAATGGGAATTATGGCTGCGCCCGTACTATTTCCCATGTATTCATTATAAGTAATAATTCCTAGGTTATGAACATACAAGGAAAACATGGCATACCTTTTTCCACCATATTTTATTGTCGCAAATGTTTTTCCTTTTGATAATGATTTAAACTTGACTTTGAGCGTTTCGTTTTTAACTTTTTTATCTATGAGTTTAACTACTGAGTTATTTTCTATTTCTATTTCAAATTTTTCGGCGTCAGTATTATTTTTTAAATTATCGATTTGAACAGTGTAGGTTTTTCCTCTCATTATAATTACTAATGCACTTATAATAGTTAAAATCATTACTAGTATTAAAACTTTTCTTGTTTTTATCAATCTCAATTGCTCCTTTCACATTTAAATAATCATTTATATTATATCATAGTTTTTAATTATATTTTGTTTAAGAGCTATATAAAAAGTAGAGGGTAATTCTCTACTTTTTTGCTTATAAGCCGGTTAATATAAATATTTTAAGAACGCTTTATCTCTATATGTTTTTTTGAGTATCATGTTTTGACTTTTCTTATTATTTTTATTTTTTGATTTCTACTTTTATGTTTTCTGATCCTAAATCTGGTAAATTGTTTATATGACCTATTTTTGTGTAGCTATATGATGTATTAAATGATTTATAGAAAATAACTAAACAATTATTTCCATATAACATGATGTCTCCGGCATTTATATGATTGGGTGTTTTAGGATTTGCTTTTAATGCAGTATCTATATATGCGTATTTTTCGTTACCATTTAGCTCTTTCATTTCTAAATTTTTAGGTAGTAAGCTAATTAATTCTTGAACGGTTTCATTATTTTCTAGGTTAATTATATATTCATTATTATCTATAAATATTTTCATTGTTTTTCCCACCTCATTGGTATTATCTATTTTATTTTCTTGTTTTTTTGAGCTACATCCCGTAATTAATAAAATAATAATGACTAAGCTTACAAATAATTTTTTCTTCATTATTTGAAGTATTTCCTTATAAATTTTTCAATGTTATCAAATGGTATTTTATCTTTTTGATCATATAGATCTGTGTGTGTTGCATCTTTAATAGTAACAAATTCTTTATTGCTAGTATATTTTGAATTTTTAATCATATTGTTATAAGCGTCTTTACCCATATAATATGAATGAGCTTTTTCACCATGGACTATCATTACTGCACTTCTTATTTCATTTGAATAATGAAGTAGTCTTGTATTCATCATTGATGTGTTTGTTTGGACTGCCCAGCCATTATTGGAGTTTAGGCTTCTTTCATGGTATCCTCTTGGCGTTTTATAGTATGCATGATATCCTTGTAAAAATTCTGGGGCATTTTCTGGTAGAGCGTCGGAAACGCCTCCTGCAAGTTTATATTTGCCTGTTTTATAGTCTTCATTTCTTTGGTTATTTAAATTAACTCTTTGATTATACCTTGCTTCTTCATTATCTTGCTCATCAAAATATCCATTTCCGGCAACTCTGGACATGTCATACATGGTTGAGACTATAGTAGCTTTTATTCTGGTGTCTATGCATGCGGTTTGAAGGGCCATACCTCCCCACCCGCAAATTCCAATTATTCCTATTTTTTCTGAATCTACATTATCAAGACTTATTAAATAGTCAATGGCTGATTGAAAATCTTCAACATTAATGTCATAAGATGTCATGTATCTTGGTGTTCCTCCAGATTCTCCTGTAAATGATGGATCAAAGGCAATTGTTAAAAATCCTCTTTGGGCCATTTCCTCAGCGTATAATCCGCTTGATTGTTCCTTTACTGCTCCATAAGGCCCTGATACGGCGATTGCCGGAAGTTTTCCTTTGTAATTTTTTGGTTCATACATGTCAGCAACTATGGTTATGCCAAAATGGTTTTTAAAGGTTACTTTTTTATGATTAACTTTCTCGCTTAATTCAAAGGTTTTATCCCATTCGTTTGTAATTTTTAAATCTTCATTCATAT